>JAAZYN010001260.1 GCA_014239625.1 Myxococcales bacterium
CGAGCCGGACGCCGCTGAGTGTTCCAAAGACAGGGCCAGTGACGCTGGGTCCAGTGAGAACATTCAGCTCGCCTTGAACGCTGAACATGTCGAGAACTTGGCGAATATCGGCACCGTACATACTAATACTCGTTCGGCCGTCGCCTTCGTCGCGGACTTGAAGACGTTCTTCGACCGGCGGCAAATCTGCCTCGCTGGTACCTGTCGCTTCGTCTTCGTCTTCGTCTTCGTCTTCGTCTTCGTCCGCCGCTCGCTCGTCCGCCGCCTTATTCATGACATCGTCGATGGTCGGAGGCGGTTGACTCATCGTTTTTTGAAGCTGTTCCAGCAGGCCGCCTAACTGGTCGATTTGCGTTCCAATAGGCTGTACTGATCCCGCAGCTCGCGGTCGCGTTGTAACAATCAGGTCTCCCCGACTGTTGTTTTGCTGACTGTCGTTTGGCTGATTGCCGCCCTGCTGATAGCCGTCCTGCTGATTGCCGTCCTGCTGATTGCCGTCCTGCTGATTGTCGCCTGCATTGAGACGAATTCCACCAATCGCTTTAATCGGATATTCCCGG
>JAAZYN010001261.1 GCA_014239625.1 Myxococcales bacterium
CATTTCCGGGGGCATCCGTGAGATTTAATCCGTAGTCGAACCGGCGAGGTGATCCGTGAATGTGTGAGTGGGGCATTGCAAATGTAAATTGCGACGTACATTTATCTTAAAATGTTGATGCTTAGACTGGAGTATTTATATTTGCATACAGGATTTGGTGGAAGTGGTTTCGGCAGCAGCAGCAGCAGCAGCAGCAGCAGCGGGGGCAAAGATAGCAGCTCGTCGTCTGGTGGTAATGTTTCGAAGATATTTAAAATGAATTGTGTCTAAGAATTATTGTTTATAGAGCAAACTATAAACCTTAAAAAAAAGTGTAGGTTTATGGTATTGATCAATAACCGAATGTTCCCTCACGACCTTGTATTTAACATTCTGGCGGGACCTGTTCATTCCATATCCATCTCAACTCCTTGGAGAGCGTACAACGGAGCTGCCATTCGGCGCTAACGCTTAATCATTCGAACAATTACAAAGCCAACTCGTCAATGCCAGGTACCCATTTATTCCTGGGTGGAGATTTAGTGCAATTTAGAGTAAAGTGACTTGCCCAAAATCAC
>JAAZYN010001262.1 GCA_014239625.1 Myxococcales bacterium
GGCCCGACCCCGACCAGTGCGCGAGCGGCACTCTGGTCTGCGCGACCTCAGGCCCCCCCGGGGCGACGGTGTGCGACGAGTCGGGGAGCTCCGAAGAGGTGTGTGACGGGCTCGACAATGACTGCGACGGCGACGTGGATGAGGACTTCTCCGACCTCGGCGCTTCATGTGATGGGCCCGACGACGACCTCTGCGCCAACGGCACGGTGGTCTGCGCGCCGGACTTCGCCGGGACCGTCTGTGGCGTCGAGACCGTGTCGAACATCCCGGAGCTCTGCGACGGTGAGGACAACGACTGCGATGGCGACGTCGACGAGGACTTCGGCAGCTTGGGGCAACCGTGTGACGGCGCCGACAGCGACGACTGCGCCAACGGGACGTTCACCTGCACCACCGCGGGTGACGACGTCGCGTGTACCAACGAGACCACCCAGGACATCGCCGAGATCTGCGACTACGCGGACAACGACTGCGATGGCGCCGTGGACGAGGGCGCCGATCCGAACCTGGGCCTGCCCTGCGACGGTGACGACAGCGACGAATGTGCC
>JAAZYN010001263.1 GCA_014239625.1 Myxococcales bacterium
TCGTGGGCATCGATCTCTCCATCGAGATGGTTCGCAAGTGCACCCACACCGGCGTATATGACGCGGTCTGGCAGGATGACGCCGTGCACGCCTTGAGGACCTTCGGGGCAGGGAGCGCGGACGCGGTGGTGGCCGGCGACGTGGTGGGCTATATTCGAGACGTCGAGGCGCTCTTTGGGGAGGCCTTCGGGGCGCTGACCGACTCCGGCGCCATGGTGCTGTGCGTCGAGGCTTGGGACGGCGCGGGGGATGTGAAGATGGGCGCCGGGCGGCGGATCGCGTTCTCCGAGGTCTACCTGCGTGAGGCGGCACGGGACGCCGGATTTCGCGACATGACGGTGACCAGGACACCTATTCGCCGCGAGTCGGGTGAGCCGGTGGATGGGTTGATCATCACCCTGTCGCGCGGTCTGACGAGCGCGTCCCCTCGGGGGGCACCGTAGTGTCCCGCGTGGAAAGTAGCGTCACGTTATTCGGGAGCGTTTCGGTCCATGTCAAGGCGCGCCGACGCAGGACTGGCGGGGTCAATTCAAGGAGGCCCAAGGCAG
>JAAZYN010001264.1 GCA_014239625.1 Myxococcales bacterium
TGACAGGTATGCCTATTTCCTCTTCACCCGGCGTAGGTATGAGGATGCTCTAGAGAAGGCTAAGGAGGCTACGCGCTTGGCACCCGGCGACGGAGAAGCATGGTTCACGAAAGGGCTTATCGAAGCTCGGCTAGGGAGGGCTATTCCGGCGCGCGACTCGCTTGAGCGGGCAATGAAGAACGGGAAGGCGGAGCACCAGTGTCTGCTGCAGCAGGCATATGGCTTCATGAAGTCCAAACCGCCTCAGCTGGGAGTGGTTCTCGATCTCCTCAGAAATGCTGAAAGTAAGGCCCCGCCGCGGCGGGATTTTCATGTGCGGAAGCACTTGGACGAAGTCAGTAGGCTTAGGGAGCGAGCAGAGGAAGAGGCGAGCAAACGACGTGGCTGAGGTTGGAACTCTGGCGAAGCGTTTGTCTGCCTTTCTTGGAAGATGTTCGTGGCCGCGTTTGACTTGGGCTCGCGCCGGCGCATCGATACTTCCGCAACTTGCTTTATTTTTCCTATACGCTTGGACCGAGGTGGGCTGGCCGACCACCGAGGAGCGCC
>JAAZYN010001265.1 GCA_014239625.1 Myxococcales bacterium
CTAATCGCAATGTCGCATTACCGAAAAACACTACTTGTGGATGCTAAACGTAAATAATATATTTATTTTTCTAATTTTATAGTATAAATGAATAAATATATTGTTGAATTTTTAGGAACTCTTTTCTTCCTCTATGTAATCCTTGCGTCGGGAAATCCTTTAGCCATAGGCTTGGCTCTCTGCGTTGCAATTATGGTTGGCGGGAAAATCTCAGGGGGAAATTACAATCCAGCCGTCTCTATTATGATGGCATCGGCGGGCAAATTGCCAATGCATGATTTATTGCCGTACATTGGGGCGCAAGTGGCCGGTGGGCTTATGGCGCTTGAATTATACAAAAAACTCTAAAAATAAAAAAGAATATTGCCAATATATATAATGTCAAGAACAAGGAATCGCACACACCGCCGCCGCCGCCGCCGCCGCCGCGGAGGAAACCCACTTACCGGAGCCACTCACGCAGTAACTGGAGCCGCCGGCTCGGCCACGCACGCTGTGGGTCATGGAGCAAAGGTCGCCGAAAAAAAAACTAAATCCGCTGT
>JAAZYN010001266.1 GCA_014239625.1 Myxococcales bacterium
TGCGACGAGGAGGATAACGACGATGATGGCGACGGGCGGTCCGATGTAGTTGATGCATTCCCACTAGACCCTAACGAGTGGGAGGATTTGGATTCAGATGGCATTGGAGACAATGCTGACGTTGACGACGATGGTGATGGATATCTCGACGATAACGACGAGTTCCCGCGCGATCCATCTGAGTGGGACGATTTCGATGGAGACGGCATCGGCGACAACGCCGATGAGGATGACGACGGCGACGGGTGGACCGATGCCGAAGAGGCACGTTGTGGAACAGACCAATTTTCTCTTTGGAGCGTACCTGATGACTTCGACGATGATCACATCTGCGACCTAGAAGATAGCGATGACGACAACGATGGCATCGAGGACGTGAATGATTGGTTCCCAATGGATTCCTCAGAGTGGGACGATACCGACCGCGATGGGGTTGGCGATCATACCGATTTAGACGACGATGGCGATGGCTGGGCAGATATCGATGAGCCAAATTGTGGCTCCGATCCTCTTGATGCAAATAGCATACCTCTGGATAAT
>JAAZYN010001267.1 GCA_014239625.1 Myxococcales bacterium
GAAGTGGGAGGTGTTGTTGAACAGAGTGAAGATTTCCTTTGTCAAAGAAGTGAATACCCTTCTTTTCAATGGCGAGTACTCGAATGAAAACATTGTTGACGTGCTTGAAGACAAGAAGTTTCGCAAGTCATGTCTGTCCAAGATCGACGTGGATACCGTCGTGCATATTCTTAACCCCGTGCTCGAAGCGTGGAAGAAGAACAGCGGCTTGCAGCAAAAAAAGAAGATTTTTGACTTGCAGGCACATATTCGTAAGAACAAAGTACGGGTGCAAGAACTCGACAAAACGAAAAGCGAACTAAGGGAAGCCCTCGAGAAGCCATTCTTGAGTTGCAGCACTGCGTCAAGCATGCTAGCTGCGGCTGCGGCTGCGACTGCGACTGCGACTGCGACTGCGGCGTCGGTTCCGACCTCCTTCTTCGCGGCTGCGACTGCGACGACAGGCGCAACTGCGGCGTCGGGTGCGACCTCCTTCGCCTTGGGTGGGACCTACTCGGCACTCAAGACCTACTCGGTTGCGGAAACGGTTGTGGCCTGTCT
>JAAZYN010001268.1 GCA_014239625.1 Myxococcales bacterium
CCAGCGATATATTGATGTAAATGAAAGTAAACTGCGTGGCGCTATTGAGTTGATTTAATCACTTGAGAGTTTTCTTAACCTTTTCAGCCTAGCGATCTAAAGCTTATCTTTTCTTTCCTTGTCCGCGATACTTCTTTTTATATTTCTTGTTTCCGCCATGAGGACCAGGATGACCAAATCTAGTTCTCTTTCCTTGACCCTGATACTTATCCTTCTATCAAATATAATTTATTTTTAAATAATTATGGTACCCGAAGTGGGAATCGAACCCACACGCCTAACAAGGCCAGGGATTTTAAGTCCCATGCGTCTACCAATTCCGCCATTCGGGCATAAAAACTTCACTAGCAATCTATTTATATTCATGATTCATAAATTTAAAATTGGTGATGCTGTCATTTTAAAAGACAAGTATAATGAAAGTGGAAATATCTGCATTATCACTAACATCTATATACATTCCCTACCAGGCGATGGTGGATGGATTTCTTTCATATACGAAGCTGTATCCAATAATGGTAAAATAATTAATCTAACT
>JAAZYN010001269.1 GCA_014239625.1 Myxococcales bacterium
TTGAATTCAGGCCTTGCTGTGGCCGCTGATCTTTGCATGCAGCGGTTTGGTCGCGTCAAAAATTGATTTCTGCTCTGCGCTGGCTTCGCCCTGGTAGTCACGTTTCCAGTCATCATAGGTCATACCGTAGACGATCTCGCGTGCAAGGTCGTAGTCCATCTCAACGCCTTCTTCGTTCGCAGCCGCGAGATACCATTTGGAAAGGCAGTTGCGGCAAAAGCCGGCAAGGTTCATCAGATCGATATTCTGCACATCGGTTCGCTGGCGCAGGTGTGTTACCAGTCCGCGAAACGCGGCTGCCTCAAGTCGGGTACGGGTCGCTTCGTCCATGGGTTCTCCGGAATCGCTCGAATGTTCGCCTGCGGCAAAGAGATATACCGCCTGCGTCGCTCATCGGTTGGCACAAACTGAGATGATAACAGTCACCCACACTTTTCGGAACGAAGGGCAGCAGCGTTGACAGTGCCGGTACAATGTAATCCTAAGTACTGCTCAGGTCAGGAGCGCTATCATTTCGGTTCGTACGGTTTTCAT
>JAAZYN010000126.1 GCA_014239625.1 Myxococcales bacterium
GCTTCGACCCCTTCAGGGGCCGCTTCGTCGGCTTCGCCCTCCTCTGGGGCGGCTTGTTCGGCTTTGACCTCCTCGTCGGCTGGGACCGGCCCGGAGTTGCCGTCCAGCAGGCACCATGTGACGAAGGCCTCACGGAAGCGTACCCCGTTGAGCCTTACGCACAGGAGGATGTCGATGCGTCGGTGCCGTTTGAGCAGGTCATCCACGATCGCCGACGCCTTGTCGTCTTCGATCTGATCGATGGCCTCCACGTCCTCGTTGATGGTCTTCACGTGGGCGACCATCTCGCGGTAGAGGTTGGCGTGCTTGTCATTCCAATGGACGATGATGAGGTTCGCGAACAGCTCGTGGCCCTCGCCATCGGAGAAGATCTCTCGGTTGGCGATCTTCTTGATTCGCCCCCGGCCGATCTCCCGGTAGCCTTTGAAGTGACGAAAGTGGAAGGCCTTGTCGGCGATCCCCATCTCGCGGACGAGGCGTTTGACGTTGACCGACCTGAGGATGTCTCCGAATTGATCGCGGCAGTTTCGCAGCGCGGTGACGGGCATGGCCAATACTCCTGGAGCGAGGCTGGACTGGAAGCGATCAGCGACAGCGAAGATGTCCTTCGAGCGCCAACGCGACGCGTTGTGGCACCGTTGAGGTCGATAGGCAAGCTCCAAGGTGGTCCTCGGTGACCCCAGTGGAGCCTGGTATCTGGTACACGCCGGTCGCCGGAGCGACCTCTCTCCGCGTGGCAGCTGGTCTATTGAACGCCGCGCCGCCGGATCGGTGGCGAGGAGACGCCGCCCGTGCTGAGGTCGTGGTCCTCGTCCCTGACTCGGCCTCGCGGCGCGTCCTGGTCGACGCGCTGATGACGAGCACCGGCGCGCTGGCCGGGGCCGCGACCGGGTCGGTGTGGACCCCCGCGACGCTCTATCGTCAGATCTGGCCGCAGGCGCCGAGCGAGGCGATCGAACGGTCCGTCCTGATAGAGGCTGGACGGGCAGTGGATGCTGCTATTCGGCTGGAGCCGGGCGCGTTTCCAAACCTCGCCAACGCGCCGGTGGGCCCCACCATGGCGCGTGCCTACGCGACCTTGTTGTCCGACTTCGGCCGCGCCGGCGCCCACAGCCGGTCCCCGGGCGCGGTCGCGGCGCTGGAGCAGCTTCGACCTGACGGCATGGGGCAAGAGCTGCTCATGGCGCTGGGGATGATGGAGGGGTGCCAGCAGCGGATCGGGTCGCCGGCGCGTTGGGAGGTGGCCGCGGGTGCGGCGGCGCGGTTGCGAACGTGGCGGGGGCCAGCGCGATGGATCGTTGCCGGATTTGATGGCTTCGAACAATCTCTGACGGACATCCTCCGGGGCGTCGCGGTTTCATCCTCGGTCACCATTTTGGTCCCCGCGCCCGGGCCAGCGGAGGGGAGCGCGTTGGCCCGGGGGCTGGAGTGGCTCGGCGCGGCCCCGACCCCGGAGCTTCGCGTGGCCGAGGATGGCCGATGCGGCGGGGTCATCCGCACCGCGGGGCCGGCCGACGCAGCCCACGCCGCAGCGGACCTCGCTGGCCCGTCGGGGCTGGACGTGGCCGTCGCCCTGGTTCCAGACCCGGCACGTTGGCGCCCCATGTTCGAGGAGGTCTGCGCCCGCCGCGGTTGGTGGCTCGGAGGAGACACCGGGGGGCCAGCGATGGGGTGGGCGATGCGCTTCGTCGTCCAGGTCGTCCGCGCCTGGCGCCTGGGGCTCACCTCGGCCCGGGCGGTTGACCTGATTCATCTCGGCAGCCGGATGCACCTCGGCCCTACTCCATCCGCCCCCCCTTTTGGGGATGGGCTGCCTCGCCGGCGCCGCCTCCGGGGGCGACGCGCGCCAGCGCGAGAGCCATGGGATCGGCTGGACGCCCAGCTCCGCGCCCGAGGCGTGAGGCGCGACCGCAAGGCCATCGTGCGGGCGGGCGGGCCTGTGGCGCAGCTGGTCGCGTCCGTCTTCGGTGCGCTGGACAACGCCGAGGGGCCCGCCGAGCGTCTCCTGGCGCTCGCCGCGTTGTGCCGGGACTTGGGCTTTTGGCGGCGCTGCCTTTCCGCCCCAGCGCTCATCGCGGGACGCGAGACGGCGGAGCTGGCCCGCCTTGCCAACGGGGCTGAGGAGCTGGCCCGGCGGCTGGACACGGTCTGGCCGGAGTCGCTGCGGCCCGTCGATGGGCGCGAGGTCTTTGTCGCTCGGGTCATGGATCTGGTCGCCGCCGCTCGTAGACCCGCGACGCGGCGCACGCCACCCGGTTCCGCGCCCACCTTGTGGCTTCACGCTCTGGAGGCCCCGCTCCCCGCCGGCGCCGAGCACGTGATCCTGGTCGGGCTCACCGAGGCGGCCGTCGAGCGCGCCGGGCGCAGCGGGCGTGTCTCCTCGCTCATCCCCGACGCCGTCCGCAGTCACCCGGCGGTCGCGTCCCTGGTCAATCTCCCGCTGGCCCGGGACAAGGCTGTTCAGCTGGTGGCGCGCCTGCACTGGCTGCTGTCGGGGAGGGCTGGCTGTGGCGTGGACGTGATCGTGCCTCATCGAGATCTCCGTGGTGAGGAGCAGGTCGTCTGGGACGGTGCGCGCGTTCGGCTCGGTGAGTCCCAGCAACCACCCGCCCTGCCTCGCGCGGCGCCCCTTCGCCCCAGGCCCGTCGCGCGGGCGCCGACAGCGAACATCATGGGAGGCGACAGGGGAGTAGCCGCCACCGTCGTCGACGCCTACAGAGCGTGCCCGCGGCGGTTTTACTTCGAGCGCGTCTTGCAGGTGCGCGACCGGGACGCCGTGGAGTTCGACATCGACAGCCGGCAGCGGGGCAACTGGCTGCATGCGTTGATGCACACCCTGTTTCGCGATGAGCCCGAGTGGTGGCGGCGAGAGCTGGAGGCGGAGGCCATCGCGGACCTGCTGAAGACCCTCCGAATGCGGCCGCGCGACCGCTTGATCACCGGGGCGTCCGATCCGTTCCTGGGCTTGCAGCGGAGCGCGCTCATCCATCGCGTGTCCGGGCGCCTGGTGGAGCACGCCGAGCTCCTCAATCAGCAGGCTGGGCCACGAGGGCGGCGCCACACGGGCATGGCTGTCGTGGGTCTCGAGCTCTCCATGCGTGGCGCCTCAGGGGTCGGACCGCTCGTGTTGCGGGGTACCCTGGATCGCCTCGACATCGTCTACGACCGACGTGGGCGTGCGGTGGGCACGGTGGTCGTGGACTACAAGACCGGGCGGGTGGCGCCCTACGGTCTGGCGGCTCCGGAGGAGCCCCAGGAGCGGCTCCAGCTCCTCCTGTACGCCCACCTGGCGGAGCGTGTCCTCGGCCTCCCGTGTCTCGCTGCGGTCGCCGTGCCTCTGGTGCACGCGGGTCGCCCGCGGGGCATCGTCTTGGCCGACCCCTCGTGGCCGGCGGCGGAGGCATGGGTCGAGGTCGCCGCGCCGGCTGATGTTGTGGATAAACCGGCCTTCGATGAGGCGATCGAGGCCTCCCTCGAGGAGACGCAACGCATCGTGGAGGCCGTGGGCGAGGGCATCGTCCCAGCGACCCCCGGGAGCGACCGGGAGTGCGGTTTGTGCACTCAATCACTCTATTGCGACAAGGTGCGGCGATGACCGTGACGGATGCAGGTCTCACCGATCTGGTCATCGAGACGTTGGGGCTCTCCGAGGAGCAAGCGGCTGCGTTGCAGCCGGGCACCGAGGACCTCGTGGTCGTATCCGCCGGCGCCGGCACCGGCAAGACCACCACCATGGCGGCTCGTTATGCTCTGACCGTGTTGAGGGAGTTGAGCCGCGGGGACAGGGCGCCGTCACCTGGGCGCGCTATCGATGCCGTGGCGGCGGTGACATTCACCGAGCTCGCGGCGGCCGAGCTAAAGAGCCGAATCGGCGATGGCCTACGCAGGGTCGCCGAGGCTCTGGCGGCCACCGGAAGGGGCGCGGTGGCCGAGCCGACCCTGGAAGCCGTCAGCCGGCTGTCGGATGCGCCGATCGGCACCATTCACGGCCTCTGCGCCCGCCTGCTCCGGCGGCCGGAGATCGCCTCCGCGGCCGGCATCTCTCCGGAATTTTGGGTGCTCGATGCGCTCGCCAGTCAGGTGCTCTGGGATCGCGCCGTCGAAGAGGCCCTCAACCTGATGGCGCGCACCGACGCGGAGCGGATCAGTCGGGTCCTGGCGGTCAAAGATGGCGCCCAGAGGCTATCTCCGTTGGTTCGGGGGTTGGCTGAGCGGGTGCCGACTCGAGCCCTGGAGACCCTCGCGGCCAGGAGCCGGGGCGCCTTCGCAAGGGACGCCGCCGAGGCGGCTGTGGCGCTGCTCCACCAGACGGCGTGTCAGGACACGGTGGCTGCGGCCACCGCAGAAGCCGACCGTCGACGGGTCGCCCTGGGGAGGGTCGTTGGTTCTGGTCTCGCGTCGAGCCTGGACGCCTTGGTCCGCTGGTCCAGTGGGACCGGATCGGGGGCCCTCGCGACCGTTCGTGTCCCTTCGGTTGGGGCGACGGACAAGCGCCTGGCTGCCCTGGAGGTGGGTGACGCTGCGGCGCTCGAGGCGTTCGCCGAGGCCCTGAGGCGATTCAAGCGCGTGGCGGACCGGGTCGCCGCAGGGCTCGCCACCCCCGCCTTGGATGCGGAGTACCTTTGGACCGGGGACGTGATCGCGGTGTCGCTCCAAGTGCGTCGGTCCTACGAGGAGCTTAAGGGCGAGCAAGGGGCGTTGGACTTCGCCGATCTGGAGCAGCGGGCGCTGGCAGCTCTCTGCGCCACGACGACCTCCGGCGGGCGCCCCTTTCGATCCATCCTGGTCGACGAGCTGCAGGACACGTCACGCGTGCAGCGTGATCTTTTACACGCGTTGTTGGGGGACTCTCTGGCGGGGCTCTTCGCCGTCGGAGACCCCAAGCAGTCGATCTATCGGTTTAGACAAGCGGACGTCAGCGTGTTTCAGGAGCTGCTGGTGCGGGCCGGGGACAACGCCATCACGCTCACGACCAATCGCCGCTCATCGCCTCACGTGCTGGCCTTCGTCAACGCATTGTTCGCTGAGCTGCTCCCCGCCCAGGTCGACCCACGGCGCCCCTATCTCGCGCCAGCGCAGGCGCTGACGGCGTATCGGGCGGCCGCGCCACCGGAGGAGCTGGGCACCTGGCCACCCCTCGTCTTCGCCCCGGTGCGCGTCCCGGCCGGCGACGCGTCAGCGGCGCAGCTCCGCGCAAAGGACGCGGAGGCCTGCGGCCATGCTGTCCGGGGCCTTCTGACCGCGGGAGCCCGCGTGGCCGTCCTTCTGCGGGCGGTTCGCGGCGGGCACCGGGCCTACCTGGACGTCCTCGACGGGCTCGGGGTGACCGCTGAGCTGGCGGCCTCCGGCACGTTCACGCGGGAGGCGGCGACGGCGCTGGGGATCGGGTTGGCCCGTGGGTTGGCGGTGCCTGGCCATGACGCCGCGTGGACCGCGCTCCTGCGCAGCCCCCTGGTGGGCCTGTGTGATCGCGACGTCAAGCGCCTCTGCCGTTGGGCTGCAGCGAACGGACAGCCGGTCATCGAGGGGGCGCGTTGGCTGCTCGCCAGTGAGCCGCTGCTCCTGGGGCCCCGCGGCGTCGCCCTGGAGCGGCTGCTCGGGGCGGTGTCCCAAGGCGCGGAGCTGCATCGCCGCATGCGCTCGGTCCTGGACGCCGGCGGGATCCACTCCCGGCAGCTGGACAAGCTGCTGCTCATCGTCGCAGATCTGGAGGCGGAGGGCTGCGGGCCGGCGGAGGTCGTCGAGGTCCTCGAGCGGGTCGTGGAGGGCGATCGCTCCAAGCGCGTGCCCGACCCGCGAGCGACCGAACAGGGCGAACATGGGCCCGAGCTGCAGGCGTTGACGATACACGCGAGCAAGGGGTTGGAGTTCCAGACGGTGGTGGTGCCTCAGCTGTTTGCCTCTGCCGCACCGGGTGCGTTCGCCACGCCCCACGCCGCGTGGGTCGACGGCGCCTGGAGGGTGGGGCTCGGGGTGCCTCGTGGTGCGCCATCCGTCATGGGCGATGCCAATCGGGCCCTGGAGTTGCAGCGCGAGCAGGCGGAGCAAGCGCGTCTGCTCTACGTCGCGTTGACCCGAGCCAGGGACCGGATCGTGGTGGTGCTCCCGGACGGAAACGGTGACCCTCGAGAGCGTGCCGAGACCCCGGTCGTCGCCGCGATTCGGCGCATCATCACGCCCGCAGCCCGGCGCTCGGGGCGCGCGACACTGCACGAGCTGGAGGTCCCCCTGCGCTGGCTGGACCTGGCGCAGGCCGCCGCGGTCCCTCCCGACGCCGGGGCGATCGAGCAAGAGCGGCCCGTTGGGCGTAGGCCGGGGCCGGCGTTGGCGCTGGACGGTCCCATCGGCTGGCCGGTCACCGACCTGGCGCGGTTGGCCTTCTGCCCCGCGTATTACGCTCAGGTAGCCCTTGCGCCTGCGCTCCTGGCGGGTGCCGTGGAGCCGTCCCACGGGCGCACCCTGCGCGGCCGGGACCGCGGCATCGAGGTCCACGATCTGCTGGCCACGTTGCGCGGGGTCGCCGACCTCGACGAGCTGGTCGAGGTGCCTCCGGCGCTGCGAGGTGAGTGGCCTGCGTTGTCGCTCAAGATCCGAGCCCTCATGGAGAGCCCTCGGCTCGCGCCGCTCTTTACGCCTCAGGGGCTCTGGCGAGAGTCTTCCCTGGACGCCCGGGTCGACGGGGTTCCGATCAGCGGCGCCCTCGATCGGCTCGCGTTGAGGCCCTCGGAGGGCGGTCGCGTCGACGCTGTGGTGGGCGAGTTCAAGACGGGCGGCCGCGGCTTCGCTGGGCCAGGTGGGCACGAGCCCGCCTACGAGGTGGCCCATCGCTTCCAATTGGCCGCATACGTGACGATGTTGAAAGGCTGGTTGGGGGATGCCCTCGCGGAGCCCGTGACGACCCACCTGGTGTTCGTGGATTTGAACCAGGTCCTGACCGAGCACTGGACGACCGCGCGCGCCGTGGCGGAGGTGCGTCGCGTGGTGGCCGAGATCCATCGCCCCTATGCGCTGGCGCTCAACCGGCAGGCTTGTCCCGACTGCTCGCTGAACGCATCCTGCGCAGCACGATGACAAAACAACTGCTGTTGATAGCGATGCTCTCGGCCACCACGGCCCCCTCCGCTGCGGCGCAGGTCACCCCGCGGGCGCTGGCGGTGACAGCCGGCGGCGAGGTTCGTGGGGTCTTGTCGGACCACGGCGTCTTCGTCGAGCTCGCCGAGGGTTGGCGCTGGTCTTGCGCTTCGGCCGTGGGGATCGAGGCTCGAGGGTTGGCCGCCGTCGGACCGCAGCGGTTGATGGCGTGGGGACCGGACGGCGTCCTGTCGAGCGACGCCGATCTCGGCTGCCAGTGGCGAGCCATGGCCGGCGTCGCGGGGCTGCGCCCGATCGTCGCGGTTCATCAGCCGATCGTCGGTGGCTTGGACGCGGTCTTCGCGATTGGGGGCGAGGCCCTCCAAAAGATCGCGGTGACCTCCGACGGGGGAATGACCAGCGCCTTGTCCGACGGTCTCTCGTTAGCTCAGTTCGAGGTCCTAGGGATGGCGGGCCTGGGCGAGCGCCTGGTGGTCGTGGCGGAGCACACCACCACCGGCGACGTGAGCATGTGGCGCAGCGAGGATCTCGGCGAGACGTGGACCGAACGGCAGGACGTCGCGGCGGTGACCCCACCGGTGCCGCTGGGCCTGTTCGAAGACGGCGCCGTGTTTGGCCTCCAGGGCGCCGTGCTGGGCCGGTTGGAGACGAGCGGTTGGGCCGCGCTAAAGACCTTCGCGCGCCCGCCGAATATCACCCCGGATGGCCTGGGAGGAGCGATGATCGCCGCTGGCGACGAGGGCCTCTGGTACCTCCACGCGGAGGGCCTGGAGCAGCGCGACGAGGGCTCCTGGGAGGCCGTAGGGGTGGCCGGGAGCTCGCTGTTCCTGGCGGCCATCGCGGCGGACGACGGGGGGGCCTGGGTCTACCGCGGCGTCGCGAGCGGCTCCTCACCTCCCGTCGAGGTGGGCGCGCTACACGCCGATATCGCTCACGCCGCCGTCTGCTCGGCCGCGCTGGGAGGCGAGTGTGCGGCGGATCGGGGTCTGCTCGAGGCGGCCCTCGGCGTC
>JAAZYN010001270.1 GCA_014239625.1 Myxococcales bacterium
GTGGGGAGCCCCGCGAGCGCTCCGAGAGCCAGGCCTATCGTCAAGGGTCTCGATAGCATCTCGCGCTTACCCGCCACCCCGAGGGCCACAAAGCACACCCCGGCGGCCCACCACGGGCCGTAACGTCCCGCGATAGGGACCGGGAGGAGGGTCAGCAGGTTGGACAAAACCACCGCTGCCACCACGAGGATCATCGCGCCCAGCAGCGCCAGCGGGTTGTCGCGGTGCTTGAGCGCCAGCCAACCGCTCACGGCCACAGCGGTGATACCGAGCAGCACGTATGGTAGCAGGCCCAGCTCAACGGCGGCCGTATAGTCGGCCGCGGGCGGGCGCCCGAACACCGTCCAGCTCGCATAGCGCCCGACGATCCCCAGGCCTGACATGAGGCGTTCACCCAGGCCGGCCAGGACCAGCGGGTTATCGCCGGCGGGGACGTCTCCACCCAGGTGGCCCACCGCCGCCGCCCGCGCCGCGTACCACACGACGAGCAGCCCGAGCACGCTGACCGTGGCGCGCCAGCGCCGCTGGCT
>JAAZYN010001271.1 GCA_014239625.1 Myxococcales bacterium
ACCTCGTCGGCGTCGTCGAGCCCGTCGCCGTCGGTGTCGGCGGCGAAGGGATCGGTGCCGAGCCAGTGCAGCTCGGCGTCGTCCGGCAGGCCGTCGCCGTCGCTGTCGAGGTCCGGAGGGCAGCCCGCCGAGCCGCCGCGCTTGGCCACGTATGGGCACTTGTCGACAGCGTCGAGGAGCCCGTCGCCGTCGCTGTCGAGCCCCGAGGGGCAGCCGACCGAGCTCTTGGGCGCAGCGGACCGCGGGCACTTGTCGTACACGTCCATGATCCCGTCGCCGTCGCTGTCGAGCCCCGGGGGGCACCCCTGGAGGCCCTTGTCGGTCTGAGCGCGCGAGGGACACCGATCGTAGGCGTCGGCCACCGCGTCGGCGTCGCCATCGGACAACGGGCACCCGAGGTAACCCTCGCCTTGCGCGACGATGGGGCAGCGGTCGCGAGTATCCCGAACGCCATCCTCGTCATTGTCGGGGTCGGGGCAGCCGTCTCCGTCCTCGAACCCATCGGCGTCCTCTGGGTCTGCGAGACACTG
>JAAZYN010001272.1:0-248 GCA_014239625.1 Myxococcales bacterium
CAATTGCTTCTTCGGGAGCATCGTCCGAAATTTATTCTGCGTCTTCACTAGGTGCCGCGGACTCACTGCCAGGCTCAGTTTCTTCCAGAGATCCAGAGTCTAATTCAACATCACCTGTTGCTGTTTCAGCGGCAGCGGCAGCGGCAGCGGCAGCGGCCTCGTCTTCGATCTTACGCTTTTGTTCAGCACGGACTCTGCGTTCCTTTCCCTCTCGCTCACCCTTTAGAATTAAAGATTCTTCAGTTTCA
>JAAZYN010001272.1:272-529 GCA_014239625.1 Myxococcales bacterium
GATGATTAGGTTTCTCAGTACTGCATCGTTATAACGAAACAGGGTGGTTAACTCTTCCAGAATTTCACCACCACACTCTATGTTCATGAGAACATAGTGTGCTTTGTGGATTTTATTAATTGGATACGCTAATTGACGACGGCCCCAATCCTCCATACGGTGGATTTTGCCATTATTATCAGCCATCAATTGGGTATAGCGCTCGATCATCCCTGGAACCTGCTCAGATTGGTCCGGATGCACCAAGAATACTACTT
>JAAZYN010001273.1 GCA_014239625.1 Myxococcales bacterium
TCGTCAACGGTCTTTTCGAAGTGGACAATACTAGTTAAACGCCATACATCTCAGCGGTTCTGCCACGCTCCTTCGAAAGGGTGAACATAGTTGTTTGTTTGTTCTTCCATCTGTTGTCTGACATGCGAAAGCAAATCGGCAGTGACGGGTCGGGTGGAAGTGTTAAGCCGGTCGTGGTACTGCTGGTATTGTTGCTGCTGAAGATGATGTTCCATCAGTTGCTGTTGCTGCTGCTGCTGCTGCTGCTGCTGCTGCTGCTGCCGCTGTCGAACTAAATGTTGTAGAACACTAGCATCACAGTGTTCTGTTGTTGCGCTAGCTTGAAGGGTAACAGTCTGCTCTGCACTTGCCACATCTTGAAGGTAATCATTATAGTGATCAAGGACACGTGTCAAATCTTCTATTCTCGTCTCGTCCCGTAGGGCGTGTTCACTTGGCAGTGCCTCCAGGGCCATCTTTTGCTTCCGAAGTGCCATCATGTGCATATCCATCGTCCTCACACTATTCGTATTGTAGGACTTATCGTTGT
>JAAZYN010001274.1 GCA_014239625.1 Myxococcales bacterium
GTCGTCGTTCTTCAGACGACGGTCGAGTTCGGTCGCGTCCGCGAGACGTTTCTCGATCCCCGCCACCGTCACCGCCTTCGGCGACGCCGACCCCAGGAGACCCCGCAACCCCGCAACCAGGTCCCGCAGCTTGTCGTGACGCAGCTGATCCCCTTCGTCGAAGAACGACCAGGAGATCCGCACCGTCGTCACCGCCTGAAGACGCGCCCGCTCCCGCACCAACGCCGCCGCTTCCTTGCCGGCGGCCTCGATCGCCGCATCCGCCGCGTCGTTCTGTTGCCGCAGACGCTTCAAAGTCCGCTCCTCGCGACGCGACAACTCGTCGTCCTCTTCCTTTTTCTCCAGGGGCGCGAGCTCTTCCGCCCGCTTCGCCTTCGCGGCCTCGGCGGCCTTCACCTTCGCCGCCGCCGTCGCCATCCTCCCCGGGATCGCAGCCAGCCGCGCGTGCTCGACGGCCGTCCGCGCACGATCCTCATCGGCGTCGTAGGTCCCCCGCGACCGCAGCGCCTCGAGGGCCGCCTCGTG
>JAAZYN010001275.1 GCA_014239625.1 Myxococcales bacterium
TCGAGCTCGTTCACGTCGAAGGTATTCGCGTACTAGTATTCGGGGCCCATCGCGGCCGCCGCGCGGGCCACGACGTCCTGGGCGTCCTTGATGGGGGCGTATAGGAAAAATAAAGCAAGTTGCGGAAGTATCGACGTTTCGGGCATGCTTTTCCGCCCGGCCAGCGGGCGTCTCGTCCGCCTGACCGCAGCGGGGCGCCAGAACCCTCCATGCCCTCCTGAGCGATAGCCTGCGGACTCGCATCGGGCGATAACGCTTTCTCCTGTTCGGTATAGCTCTCTGCACCAGGCGCCAACGGCTGCACCTGGGCAGCGTAGTCGCGCCCAAGGAGAGGGCTCGGGTGTTCCTGCTCCGACAAGTCAAGCTGGGCAGGGCCTGTGGCGTCGGGTTTGGGGGGCTTGATTCTGACTGCTGGCATATCTGGTCTCCTGGGTGCCCTGTCCTCAGGGGCAAGAAACCTTCCAGTTCTAACCTCTTGGTATTACTAGCCCCCATTTCTCACCAACCTCTGGCTCATGCTTGGG
>JAAZYN010001276.1 GCA_014239625.1 Myxococcales bacterium
AATTTCGCCATTTGCGGCATAGGCGACGGATTTTGCGACATCGTCCTGGGAATAGGAATTGGATCCCAGAACGTCGAGCTCGCGGACCCAGAGAAACCGAAGGTCGGTCTGTGGATCGTGCCCCGCCGTCGCCCCGCATGTCAGCACCCTTCCGCCGGGCCGCGCGGCGCGCAATGACGGAACCCAGGTGTCGCCGCCGGTGAAGTTAACGATAACATCACAGCCCTTTTTGCCCGAGAATTTCCAGGCCACCCGACTGAAGTCCTCGTCGGCATAGTTGATGACGTGATCGGCTCCGAGTTCTGCCAGCCGGTCGCATTTTTCCGCGGTGCCGGCGGCAGCTATTACGGTTGCGCCGGCCATTTTACCGAACTGCAAACTGGCCAGTCCGACCCCGCCGCTGGCGCCGAGAACAAGCATGGTTTCGCCGGACTGGAGCCGACCCCGGGCAAACAGCATGCGATGGGCCGTGCCGTAATTGATCGGAATTGCAGCTGCGGTTTCCATTGAAAGGTTGTCCGGCA
>JAAZYN010001277.1 GCA_014239625.1 Myxococcales bacterium
TGGGCTCCCCGCTGGTGCTCAGCACCTCGGGACAGTGCCACTCATTTCCCTGGCGTCGACCTGTCGTTGGCCCTGGGGTACCGCTTCGGCTTTGGTCACCAGCTGTTCTTCGCGGCTCGCGGCCACGGCTGGCTGATGATGGCGCACGACCTGACTACTCAGGCCACGGCCGCCTTCGCAGGGTCCGTGGGTTGGGAGGCGCCCATCGGAAAGTCCAGACGGTGGGCGATCATCCCTCAAGTGGGCGGGGGCTACATGCCCGTCTGACTCCGCGTCATCGATACTTCCGCAACTTGCTTTATTTTTCCTATACGCAACGACGCATGTTCCTCAAACCCGGCGCGGGGGTCATTGGTCCCCAGCAGTTCGTGGTTCCGGATCCCGTGGGCGTGGGTCCGGATCCGGTGGGCTTCGTGGTTCCGGATCCGGTGGGCAGTTCGTGGTTCCGGACCCCGTAGGCCGCACCTCGTGGTTACGGATCCCGTGGGCAGGTCCAGCGCAGCGGGCTGGCCTACATCCGC
>JAAZYN010001278.1 GCA_014239625.1 Myxococcales bacterium
CATCCCCACACTCCGCCGAGGTGCAGGCCGAGGTACAGCTGGCGTTGTCGGCGTTGAGTGGCCCGATGTCGCACTCTTCGGCGGGCGTCGTCGAGATCGGCTGATAGAGTCCGTCGCCGCAGACCGGCAGGGTGCACGCGTCGGTGCAGCCATCATCGTTGTCGCCGTTTTGTCCGTCGTCGCACTCTTCACCCTGATCGGTGGTGCCGTTCCCGCAGACTTCGCTTTGGCAGGCGCTGTTGCAACCATCTCCGTTGAGCACGTTGCCGTCGTCGCAAGCCTCGGTGGGGCTTTTGTCGCCATCCCCACAGATATTCGAGATGCAGCCGGTCAAGCACGCTTGGTTCGGCCCGTTGTTGACGCCGTTGTCGCACTCCTCCGTGCCGACCCCGGTGTTCCAGAGTTTGCCGTCGCCGCAGGTCGCGTCGAGGCACGACAGGGTGCAGCTCCCGTTGTCGTTGTTGGCGCCGCCGTCATCGCATTCTTCACCGTTGGAGGTGGGCTGCGGGATGTTGTCGC
>JAAZYN010001279.1 GCA_014239625.1 Myxococcales bacterium
GGTGTCGGCCTCGGTGCAGATGTCGCCGTCGTCGCAGTCGCGGGCGACGCCCGCGCACTGGCCCGCGGCGCAGACGTCGTTGTCGCTGCAGCTGTCGCCGTCATCGCAGGTCGCGGTGTTGGGCGCGTTGACGCAGCCGACGCTGTCGTCGCAGCTGTCATCGGTGCACGGGTTGGCGTCGTCGCATCCCACATCGGGCGTGATCGGCGCCACGCACTCCCCGGTGACCGCGTCGCAGGCGTCAGCGGTGCAGTCGTTGCCGTCGTTGCATGTCTTTTCCGTCCCCGCGCAGGTGCCGCTCCCGCAATCGTCACCCTCGGTGCACGGGTCACCATCGTCGCAGGTGTTGGCCGGGTTGCTGGCGTTGACGCAGTTGCCGTCGGTGTCGCAGGTGTCGTCGGTGCATGGATCGCCGTCATCGCAGGCCGCGTCGCTGAGGCAACTGCACCCGCTGAGGTCGAAGGCGCATTGGCCGGTGTCGCCGTCGCAGCTGTCGACAGAGCAGGACTGGGAGTC
>JAAZYN010000127.1 GCA_014239625.1 Myxococcales bacterium
CCCACTGCGGAGCTCCTCCGAACGCATCAACGGCCGAGCAGAGCGCATCTCTGCCGGGCCGCCAGGAGGAGGCGAGTGACCGCCGGCGTCAGCGGGTCACGCCTCCGCCGCTGGCGGCAGGGATCGGTTTGACCGGCTTGAGGCTGTGGTTCATCCAGTATTTCAGTGTCCCAACCAGGCGCCGGCGATCGTCGGCCGCCAGGGTGTCTTTGATGTCCACCGTCTCCCGGGGGTCCTTCTCCAGGTCGTAGACCTTCAAGCGATGGTACGGCAACACCAGGATCACCTTGTAAGGCCACATGACCATACCCTTCTGTGGCAGGGCGTCGGCCTTTTGCTTCTCGAAGAACGTCGGCCCGTGGGGTGCTTCATCGTCGCCCATGAGCCACGGCATCAGAGAGACCCCTCTGAAGCTGTCGTCGCGAGGTGCGCCGACGAGGTTCATGAAGGTCGGCGTCAGGTCGAGCAGGGAGACCGGTGTCGTCACGCGAGACGGGTCCAGACCGGGGCCTGCGATGATGAGCGGCACCCGCATGACCTCGTCGGTCAGGGTCGCGCCGTGATAGCGGTGACCGTGGTCTTCGCGCTCGTCGAGCCCCTCGCCATGGTCACTGGTGATGATGAAGTAGGTGTTGGTGAGATCGACACCCCGTCGCCGCATGCCCTCGATGAGCCGACCGAGGTGTATATCGGTGAATTGGACCTCTTGGTCGTAGATGTCCTTTGGGGCGCTGCCGTAGCTCGGGGTCTCGAGGTGACGCTGGTAGGGAGCGTGGGGGTCGCCGTAATAGCTCCACAGGAAAAACGGCCGCTTGGCGTCGCGCACCTTGTCGAACCACTCCAGCGTGCGATCGGTCACGCAGTCGCTGGTGCGCGCCGTGCGCCCCTTGGCGCATCTCACGTCGTGGGTCTCCATGCCCTGGGCCATACCCGACCACTTCTTGAAATAGGAGATGGAGTGGACGGCCGCCGTCTGATAGCCGCGCGCCTGCATCCGCTCGGCGACCAACGTCTCCTTGAGCCGCACCGCCGGCCACCCACCGATGGTGCGCTCGATCTCGGTGAAGTACTTACCCGTCAGCATCGGCGGCACGGAGAAGCGGGTCTGAGGGCCTGCCGCGCGGGCCTGCTCGAAGAGCACGCCGCTCTCGGCCAAGGCGTCGAGGTTTGGAGTGACCGGCCGCTTGTAGCCGTACGCGCCTACGTGGTCGGCCCGCAGCGTGTCGACGACCACGAACACGATGTTCGGCGGCGCGCTGTCAGAGGCGTCCACCAGGGGCAGGTCCAAGACCTCCGGCGGCGCCGGCGTCGGGGCCGGCTGCGGGGCCGGCCCCTCGCTCAGCGGCGGCGCCGTGGGTTGAATGAGCGCCGCGTACTCGGTCAGATCCGCGGCGGTCTGATCGAGCCCATCGCAGTCTTCGTCGACGCCGTTGTCGACGATCTCGCGAGCTCCGGGGTGCACCCCCGGGTCGTCGTCGTCGCAGTCGCAGTCCTCGACGCAGAGCCCCACCGGATGCCCGTCACCGTCAGCGTCAGCCAAAAACCGCGCGCCGTTCAGGAACTTGGCCGAGGCCGCGGACTCACCGCCGAGGCGGGCCAAGGCCTCCGACCGCCCGTCGGGCAGCACCGAGTAGCCGGCCGTAAGGATCACGAGGGCCCCCGCCAGCGCGAACAAAGCGACGCTGACACCCTCCTCGGGCCAGGCCCTCACCCCGGCTCGGATGACCATGAAGACCCCCAGGTCAAGCCCGACCAGCAGGGGCAGGCGGACGTCCAGCGCGGCCCACTGCAAGCCGATGTGTTGCGCCCAGATCAAAAACCCGACGATCCCGGCGCTGGCGAGCAGCGCCAGAGGGCGCCACATCCGCCTCCCGAACCCCAGCAAGCGGGCGGGGACGTTGCGCCGGTAGACCGGCGCGGCCAGGGGCCAGGTGAGCAACGCCAGCAGCGAGCAGCCGACGACGGTCAGCAGGATCGCCAAGATGATCGTCGAGCGATAGCCCGCCACGCTCAGCGGCTCCAGGCCCGCACGCGTGGCGGCCCAGTAACCATCGAGCCAACCGACCATCAAGCCGGCGACGCCCCCAGCCAGCAGCCACTCTACCAAGCGCGGAGCTCCGCCGGCGGTGCCCACCGCAGGCGCAGTCGGCGCGGCGATCCCACCGGGATGTTGCAGCGCGTGTGCCGTGCGCCCCCCCGGGAGCCGGATCATCGGCTCGGTCGGCGGACTCGAGCCACCCGGCCGCCGGATCATGGGCTGGGTCATCGGAGTGGGGAGCACACGCGGCGCACCCCAATCCATGGTTATCGCTCCAGCGTTGCCGCGATGAGGCCTCCCGGGCCATCGCGGCAACCCCTCCAAGATATTCTGTGTTTTGTCGGTACTCATAGTAGGCACCCCAAGCCTAGGACTGGGCTGGGTAACCCGCGAGTTTTTCGCCTATACTCTGCCTGGCATGATCACTCAGACCAGACTCTTCAGGCGCCTCGCAGAGCTCTCCGAGGCGGAGACACCCCTGGCCATCGCCACCATCGTCAAGGCGACGGGCTCGGTACCCAACGAGGTCGGCGCCAAGATGCTGGTCGGGGCGGATGGTTCATTGCTCGAAGGGACCATCGGGGGCGGGCGGATCGAGCACGACACCCTGGCCGCCGCCGCCGAAGCCATCGCGGATGGCGCATCGCGGACGCTGGTCGCAAAGCTGACGCCTCAGGCGGCGGGCGGGATCGGCATGAACTGCGGCGGCTCGGTCGAGGTGTTCATCGACGTGCAGCGCCCTGCCCCACGGCTGCTCCTCTGCGGAGCGGGACACATCAACATCGCCCTGGCCTCGATGACACGTGGCCTCGGCTACGTCGTGACGGTGGTGGACCCTCGCGGCGAGTGGCTCAATCGCAGCAACTATCCGGACGCCGAGGTCCGACTCGCCCAGGCCGATCCCGCGACGTACCTCCGAGAGCACGGCGCCGACGCTTACTCGTATGTGGTTGTCGCTACGCCAGCGGGTGATCTTGACGTGCTCGAGGCGGCCGCCTCGACAGACGCGCCGTACATCGGCGTGGTGGCCAGCAAGCGCAAAGCCATCAGCCTGTTGCGCCAGCTGGCGGCCAGAGACGTGACCGCCTACGAGGCCATCGTCGCGCGTTATCGGGCGCCTATCGGGCTTGATCTGGGGGGACGGGAACCCCAGGCGGTGGCGCTGTCGATCCTGTCGGAGATCCAGGCGGAGCGGCACGGGCGCGAGGCCCTGATGATGACCCTGACCACCGAGCGCCTGCGGGAGCTGGTGGCCCGCAAGGGCATGCGCGCGGTGGGTGAGAGCTAAGCTCGCCGCGATCGTGACGGCGGCCGGAGCGTCGTCCCGGATGGGGACGCTCAAAGCGCTGCTGGACTGGGGTGGCGTGCCGTTGGTGGAGCATCAGTGCGCAGCGCTGCTCGACGCTGGCTTCGAGCCGGTCGTCCTGGTGACGGGGCACCGCTCCGATGAGGTTCGTCGGGCCGCGCCCGATGGGGCGATGGTCGTCCACAACGGGGGGTGGC
This sequence comes from Myxococcales bacterium, assembly GCA_014239625.1. Taxonomy (GTDB): domain Bacteria; phylum Myxococcota_A; class UBA9042; order PHBI01; family JAAZYN01; genus JAAZYN01. The sequence goes on from JAAZYN010000127.1 coordinate 3,542, forward strand.
GCTCCGGCCGCTCCTCCTCACTGGAGGCCGGCGCCGCGGCCATCCCGATGGACGTGGACGGGGTGCTGGTGGTGGCGGTGGACCAGCCCCTCACCCGCGGGACGCTGGACGCGCTGAGAGCGCACGCAGGGGCTCCCCTGGTGCAGCCGACGGACGCGACGGGCCGCGCGGGTCATCCGATCCTGATCGGGCCCGACCACTGGCCCGATCTACGGGACCTGCGTGACGCGCCCGAGGGCCTGCGCACGCTCACCCGCCGACTCCGCGCTCAGGCGCTCAAGGTGGCGGTCACCGATCCGGTGCGATGGGACCTCAACACCCCCGAGGCCTACCGAGCGGCGCGGCGATGGCTGGATCGGGGTCCTGCGGCGAGCTCCGGGAGCTGACCGCACACCCCCACGTGTGTGCCGCCCGTCGCCGCCAGCCGGGGGCTGGCTCCAACAACGACGATCGGGCAGGCCGTCGCGAAGCGCGACACGCGGCCGTGTGACCCTGGCCGCGACGCCACCCGGTCAGCGCCACCCTCGGCGCGCCGTGAGGTCGGGCGGTGGGCGCCGCGGTGGGTTCCGTCGCTGGAAGCCACGAGTGTCCTGAGGGGGCCCGGCGGATGACCGAGGGCTCACGACACCAGGCGAAGGAAGTTGTCGCCGAAGATGCGCTGCTGTTCCGCAGACGTCACCGGCAGGCGCTCGACCCAGCCCTTGATCGCCCCGTAGTCATAGCTGTGATCGTGGTCGTCCTGAAAGCCGTAGGGGCTGTCGGTGCCGTAGAGGCATCGCTCAGCGCCCATGGCGCTCACGGCGGCCCGCGCGAGGGCCTCGTCGATGTAGGGGCTGCTCAGGTCGACGTGGAGGTTCGACCGCCGCCGAGCGTAGCTCCATAGATCGTTGTAGAACGGGAAGCCGGCGTGGGCCGCCACGATCGCCAGCCCCGGGAAGCGCTCAGCCATCTCGCGATAGGCGCCGCGTTTTCGGAAGCCCAGATGGATCAGCACCGGGAGGCCCAGCTCCTGGCAGCGGCCCAGGATGGGCTCCAGCAGCGTGGTCCTGTAGTCGTGCCAGTGGGGGTGGAGTTTGACGCCCACCATCCCGGGCACGCTCCTCCACCGCTCTAGCTCATCGAGGACCGACGGATTGTTGCGCGGGTTGAGGAAGATCCACCCGTAGAACCGATCTGGATAGACGCCGAGCGCCTCACCCACAGCGGCGTTGTCCGGTCGGGCGTAGATCGCGTAGACGCGCCCCTGCAGCCGGAGATCACCCTCGGGCGTCAACACCGCGCGATGAATACCCTCGGCAAGCAGCCGCCCCGCCCTGCTCTGCATCAAGGTACGCAGCGTAGCCAGCAATCTCTCAGGGGTGTGCGGGAGCGCGTCGTTCATGGCGGGGATCAGGGCCACCCGGTCCACGCCGGCGCGATCCATCTTGGCGACCATGCGGTCCAGCTTCAGCATACGCGGCTCAAAGTGGGCGTGGCTGTCGATGATCACAGTTGCCTGGGGACCTGGGTTGCGGGTATGTGCCCCAGCATGCGGATGCCGACGAACATCAGCCGGGTCATCGCCCTCTTCACGCTGGCGACGGTAGTCAGTCTAACCGGCTGCGTCGACTACGACGAGCCGGGCGAGGACAGAGTACGGGGCAACCGCGGCTACGCGTGCCTGTTTCACGAGGACTGCGCGGCGCCGCTGCAGTGCTTCCAGATTCAGGGCGAGGCCGGCAACGTCTGCTCGGGACCGCAGGACCTCGGCGCCCCGTGCCAACAGTCCACAGACTGCCAATTCAAGCGCAACGAGCTGGGGCTGCCGCTGTTCTGTGAGGCCAACCTCTGCGCCTTTCCAGCGCCCGCCGACCCCTCGGCGCAGCCATGAGGCGTGTCCTCGTCACCAACGACGACGGCATCTCTGCGCCGGGGATCGAGATGCTCGAGCGCGTCGCGCGCGAAGTCTTCGACGACGTCGTGGTGGTCGCGCCGGCCTCCGAAAAGAGCGCCGTCGGGCAGTCGATCACCCTTCACGACCCGCTGCGCTGCACAAAGCTCGGCTCGCAGCGCTGGTCGGTCAACGGCACCCCGGTGGACTGCGTGCTGGTCGCGCTGGGTCACCTGATGGCCGAGGACGGCCCCCCCGACCTGGTCCTCAGCGGGGTCAACCGGGGACCCAACCTCAGCTACGACGTGTTTTACAGCGGCACCGTCGCGGGAGCTCGGGAGGGGCAGATCAAGGGTTTCCCAGGCGTCGCCCTGTCGCTCGCCGCCCACGGGCGCTTCGACTTCGATCGGATCGCGCCGGCCGTGACCGCCGTGTTGCGCGAGATAGCCGAGCAGAAGCTGGACCCGGGGCTGCTCCTCAACGTCAACTTCCCGGCGCCTCGCCCCGAGGCCGATCACAGCTGGCGAGGCGTGCCCGGACTGCGCGGAGTGCGGCTGACACGGCTGGGCCGTCGGTCCTACCGCGACGAGATCATCGTCCGCGATGACCCACGCGGACGCCCGTACGTCTGGATCGGCGGCGAGTTCCCTACCCTCGACCGGGATCCAGGTACGGACTGCGAGGCCATCATGGATGGCTTCATCTCGATCACCCCGCTGCAGCTCGACACCACCGACGCCGCGGCGATGCAACAGCTTCAGAGACGCTTTCCGAGCGTCTAGACCCGAGCGAAGAAGACCCTCCTATGGCCCATGACTTCGAAAGCCTCATCGTCGATGTCCCCGACTTCCCGGTGCCCGGCATCACGTTCAAGGACATCACGCCGGTCCTCGCCGATGGGCCCGCCTTCGCGCAAGTGATCGCAGCCTTCGCCGACCGCTGGCGAGACGCCGGTCTCGACGCGGTGGTCGGCATCGAATCTCGTGGTTTCATCTTCGGCGCGGCCCTCGCCCATGAGCTGGGTATCGGGCTACACATCGTGCGCAAACCGGGCAAGCTGCCACGCGAGACGCGCTCGGTCTCCTACGAGCTGGAGTACGGCAGCGACACCCTGGAGCTTCATGCGGACGCTTTCGACGCCAGCGGCAACAACGTCCTGGTGATCGACGACGTGCTGGCTACCGGCGGCACGGCGGCCGCCTGTTGTCGGTTGATCGCTGAAGCTGGTGGCGTCATCGCCGGCTGCGCGTTCGTCCTGGAGTTGGACGCCCTGGCCGGACGGGAGAAGCTTCCCCAAGGGACGACCGTGCAGACCCTGGTCCACGTGAGCTGATCCCAGCGTTCGCCTGCCTGCGGCACGCTCTTGACGGCCCTCAACGCCACCGGCGGCGTCCCTTCGAGCTTGAATAGACGCTGGCGATCCTGCGCCCTCGCCAGCGACGCGGATCGCTCGCCCATATCGAGCCGGAGGCCGACGTGCACTGGCAATAGCGTGAACACCGAGCCAGGGTCAGTCGCGCGAGAACCGGCGCCCCAGCGGACTCCCGACCACCTCTGCCATCTGATTCGCCCGCCCGCCTGGGGCAGTCAACGCCGCCCACCTCTGCGGAGTCGGATCCGCCGAGCGAGGATTGGGTTAACCCGCATTTCTCACCAGACTTCGGCTGCAACCTTCGGATGGGCAGGCGCTACGAGCGCGTGCTCCCTCCGCCGACCTGCGACGTACGGCCAGTACGACTCGGCCGGCTCCGGTCCGCGCCACGCTCGTATCACCTACCCCTCCTCGGTTTCGCTCGAACTCTGGTGAGAAATGCGGGTTAAGCCCTGAACTTGGCGGATGATGGAGCCGTCGTCACAAAAACGTCACACTGTTGACTCTTTTCTGAACCTTTTCGGTTGACGTTCGTTCACCCTTGCTGCAACGTCCCGCGTCCCTGCACGGAGGTCCGTGGCGACATCGGAGACTCACACGATCCCGATGCCCCTCCGTCAGGTGGTTATAAATCCGCGGGTTCATTCTAGAATCTCGACAACGCTGAACCCAGCGTCCCTGTCGAGGCAAAAGGAGTGGATCTCATGGCAATCCGATCCAGCACCCTCCCAGCCCTCGCGCTGGTCTCCCTGTCCCTCTTCTCATGGTCCGCCTGTGACGAGCAGATTCAGCTCCCGGTGGACGGCTCGGGTGACGCTCTCGCGCTGCTGCGCTACGTCAACTATATCGGCACGACCGAACACGTCCTGCGCGCCGACGCGCGCCTCACCGATCGGGAAGCGCAAGCTCTGATCGACTACCGCGACGGCGCGGACAGAGCCCCGTCAACGCATGACGACAATCGGTTCGGGACGGTCCGCGAGCTGAACCTGGTCATCAACGCCGAGGCTATCGGCAGGCTCTCCATGCACGCCTTGGAGCGGGGTTGGCTGCCCCACGACGACCCATTCCTTGGCTACTGGGATCACGTGGCGTTCACGCTTGCCGAGGCCGAGCTCGTCTTGGACGCCGTCAACACGTGGACCTACGACGAGCTGGACGACGACGCAGCCCTCAACTCCAGCGTCGTCGACGGGATCTTCGCCGCTCGACCGTTCTCGACCATCGAAGCTCTCTCCGGTGTGCAGCAGATGGGGAAGGTCAACCTGCAACGACTCAAGGACTATGCCCTCGCCTACGAGGGCTCGGCTCCGGTC
>JAAZYN010001280.1 GCA_014239625.1 Myxococcales bacterium
TCTTCGTCGGTGAAGCCGTCGCAGTTGTCGTCGATGCTGTTGCACACCTCGGCGGCCCCGAGGCCGGGGTTCGCCGAGCACTCGACGTCGTCGCCGCCGGCATTGCACTGGTAGGTCCCGGCGTTGGTGCACGCGCCGGTGCCGACGTAGCAGATCTGTCCGACCGGAAAGGTCTCGTCGGTCTGACCGTTGCAGTCGTTGTCGAGGTTGTCGCAGAGCTCCGGATCGCCGTTGCCCTCGGCCGCGGAGCACTCGGTGTCGGTGCCAAACGAGTTGCACACGATGATCCCGGTGTTCTGGCAATCGCCAGAGCCCGCGATGCAGATCGTGTTGACGTCTGGCCAGGCTTCATCGGTCTGGCCGTTACAGTTGTTGTCGAGTCCGTCGCAGACCTCCGCCTCGGCGGTGGCCGCCACAGCGTCACACTCCGTCCCGGCTCCAACGACGGCGATCAGCGCCCGTGCCAAGTGAACAACTCGTTTGGGACGTGTCAGGGGATCGAGTCCTGCGATCCGT
>JAAZYN010001281.1:0-263 GCA_014239625.1 Myxococcales bacterium
TTGCGCCGGTCCAGCTGCTCGGGTGCCATGTACACCGGCGTCCCCATCACGATCGAGGTCACGTCTCGCTCGGCCACGAACTTGGCCAGCCCGAAGTCCAGGATCCGAACGAAGCTGTCGTTGCCGGCCACCCGCTGCAGCATGATGTTCTCGGGCTTGATGTCCCGGTGGACCATACCGTGGCTGGCCGCATGCTCGAGGCCCCGGCTGGCCTGGATGAAAATCTCGAGCGCTTCATTCTCCGGCAGCGTGCCGCGCTCCTC
>JAAZYN010001281.1:273-516 GCA_014239625.1 Myxococcales bacterium
TGGTCTGACCGACGATGTGCTGCACCTCGTCGATGGTGATCTCCCGACCCCGGGCCGCCAGGTCGGCGATCTCATCCTTGAGGGTCCGGCCATCGGCCACGAACTCCATCACCAGATACGGCATCCGGTCGTGGCGACCGAACTTGATGAGCCGGACGATGTTGGGATGGGCGAGGCGCGCCAGCGCGTGAGCCTCGCCGTGGAACTTCTCCAACATCCGGTTGGCCATCGCGTCGTCCGCGT
>JAAZYN010001282.1 GCA_014239625.1 Myxococcales bacterium
CAGCGCTGGTCGCGGGCGGCGGGGTGAGCCCCTGGTCCACCGCGCCGTCGCAGTCGTTGTCCAGGCCATCGCAGGTCAACTCCGTCGGCTCGTAGTCGGCGCCGTACTCCGTGGAGCCGCAAGCCAGCCACCCGGCCAGCCCTCCGCAGGTCTGGACGGAGCCCGCGCAGACCCCATCTTGATTCGCGCAGCTGGCCGCGACCAGAGGCGTGTCGGTGCCTCCGTCGCAGTCGTCGTCCAGGCCGTTGCAGGTCTCGGTGCCAGCGGGCAAGGGGGTGGCGTCGCAGAAGGTGCCATCCTGTTCCGCGTTGCACTGCACCGTCCCAGGCTGAGCACAGTTGCCGAGACCCAGGATGCACGCCTCACCCAGCCCCGCGAAGATCTCGTCGGACAGCCCGTTGCAGTCGTTGTCGATGCCGTCACACAGTTCGGGGCTGTTGTCGCCGCCGCTGACCGAGCACTGGGTGCCCGAGCCGGTCAGGTTGCACACGGTGATCCCGGTGTTCTCGCAGGC
>JAAZYN010001283.1 GCA_014239625.1 Myxococcales bacterium
GGACGAGCTTAGAAAATTACAAGAATAGAAGTCTTGATAGGAACCTGATTGCTGCAAACCTTTTAAATAACTTAGTTCAACTTACAGCAAAATTTAAAACTATAGGTTTTAGGGGTTACAAACAAGCTTTTGAAAATAGGAACGTATTAATGAATAAAGACTGTGAGGTTTTGGCTAACGGTATAGTTGATTACCAAGGTTCAGTTGTTGGCATTAATGATAAAGGTGAACTTCTAGTAAAAAGAAATAATGAAATTATTAATCTTCGTTATGGCGAAGTTTCGATAAGAGAATTATAATGCGCGCGCGCTGGCGTAGCTCAGTTGGTAGAGCAGCTGATTTGTAATCAGCAGGTCGTAAGTTCAAATCTTATCGCCAGCTCCATTCTAAAAGCCTTATTATATATAGCTTTAAAGGTTATTTATCTAAGGCTTTTTCTTTTAGTTTTCCTTTAATTTATTCTTTTGCAGTCCACGTGCAAACCAAATGATTATTTATTTAACAGGGAT
>JAAZYN010001284.1 GCA_014239625.1 Myxococcales bacterium
GATAGCCGCGCCGTATACACTCGGGCGCCAGCCAGGCGGCCACTTGGTCCAGCCGATCCACAGACGTCCCTTCGGGCATCAACAGAACCCGCTGCCGGTCGGCGCCGAGCTCCTCGACCTGGGCCTCGACCTCATCCAGATCTCGAGGCTCCGCGACCACGTACTTCAGCTGGTAGGAGTCGGTCTCGACGAAGGCCGCCAGAGCGTCACGATTCAACCGTGTGGCCTCGTGGCGCGGCCCCCATACCGGATCGTCGGGGACGCTGCTGACCAACTTGGGGCTCACTGAATAGAGGTCCGCCTCGAGCTCTCGATTGAAGACCGTGCCCGCGGTCTCCACCGTCAAGTGATACCCGGCTTGGCGCAAGCGGCACGCCAGTTGAGGAGCGCCTTTGACCACATAGGGCTCCCCCCCGGTCAGCACGACGTGCCGTACGCCCGCGACGGCGCCCACTTGTCCGACCAGCTCGTCGAGGGGCTGGTGCTGCCCCCTCGCCTCCCAGCTGG
>JAAZYN010001285.1 GCA_014239625.1 Myxococcales bacterium
GGCGAACACGCGCGAGGCGGAGCTGGCGCTCTTCGCGGACCTCGCCGACGCGGATGCCGTACACGCCGCCGACGACGAAGCCGCGCCGCTCGACCGCGCGTCGCTGCCCGCGCGCGTCGTCGTCCCGGCGTTCGTCCTCAGCGAGCTGAAGACGGCCTTCCAGATGGGCTTCCTGCTCTTCCTGCCGTTCCTAGTGATCGACCTGGTCGTGGCCAGCGTCCTCATCTCGATGGGTATGTTCATGCTGCCGCCAGTGATGATCTCGACGCCGTTCAAGATCCTCTTGTTCGTGCTCGTCGATGGCTGGCGCCTCGTCTGCGAGTCCCTCGTCACGTCGTTCACCATCTGAGCCGCGATATGGACCTCGACGTACAAGTCATCGATCTCGCACGCGACCTGCTCCTGACCGTGATCTTGATCGCGGGGCCAATGCTCGTCATCGGCCTGATCGTCGGTGTGTCGGTCAGCGTGTTTCAGGCGCTGACGTCCGTTCAAGAGCAGACCCTC
>JAAZYN010001286.1 GCA_014239625.1 Myxococcales bacterium
AACCATCGTGCCATGGCCCGCTGTGGGGCTGGTGGCGTTGGAACGAGCGGTCGCAGCCGCTCACAGGAACTTACGATAAATGTAAACCGGCGCATCGATACTTCCGCAACTTGCTTTATTTTTCCTATACGCAGTGGAAGATGTCAGCAGGGGTGAGAACCCGCTGCTATTCGGTGAAGTCGCTGAACGGATGAGTAGTCGCCGTCAGGAAATCTGACGACCACGACAAGGCGCCGTAATCGAACCGGGTCAACGAGAGAAAGCGGGACCCGGAAGAGCTTGGTAGGCAGACACCGGATCCCGCTGGGTTGCTCGGCGTCGCGAGGTTCCCGGGGGGAGTATCGTGGTAGTCGGGCCAGCCGTCCAGGTGCTCGTCGACCAGGCTCGGCGTCAGCGATACTCAACGGCTGTTTCTCTGCGCGCGCTGCCGGGTTCAGGTGACGATCTGCCGCCGCTGTGACCGAGGCAACATCTACTGCGGTGCCGTCTGCGCTGGGATTCGG
>JAAZYN010000128.1 GCA_014239625.1 Myxococcales bacterium
GTCGCTACGGCGCCGGTGAAAGCCCCCCGCACGTGCCCGAACAGCTCGCTCTCGAGCAAGTTCTCGGGGATGGCGCCGCAGTTGATGACGACGAAGGGTCTCGACGCGCGGTTGGACCGCTGATGGATGGCCCGGGCGACCAGCTCCTTGCCAGTGCCGGTCTCTCCTTCGACCAGGACCGAGATGTCGGTGGTGGCGACGCGGGTGATCTTCTTGAAGATGTCTCGCATCCGGTCGGAAGCGCCGATGATCTCGCCGAACCGCCGCTCCTCGATCTGCCCCGCGAGCGACGAGACCGACAGCTCGAGCTCTTGGCGTGCCAGCGCCGACTCGATGATCAGACCCGCTTGCGCACCGAACAGCGCGACGACCTCCAGGAGGTCCTCGTCGAAGTGGTTAACGATGTTATCGTTGCCCAGATAGAACAGGCCCAGCACGTTGCCCCGCGCCTTGAGCGGCACGCACATCACCGAGCACAGTTTCAGATTGACCACGCTCATCGACGACTTGAACGCGTTGTGGCTCAGCGCGTCTGCGACGATCAGCGGCCGGCCCTCATCGAGCACCGATCGCACGATCGTGTCCGAGATGGCGTCGTCACTGGTCAACTGCGACGCGTCGAAGTTCCGCGCCGAGTGCACGGTTGGCTCTCCATCGGCCAACAAGATCAGGAACGCCTTGTCCGCGCCGGTGAGCGCGATGAGCTCATCGAGGAGGGTGTCGACGATCGTCTCGAGCTTGTACGATCGAGTCAGGCGCTCGCCGAAGCGCTGCAGCGCCCGCATGCTGTCCGCGCTGACCCCCTTGTCAGCGGCCTCCAAGCCCGGCGCCTCGAGGCCCTGATCGTAGAGCACGAAGCGAAGCAAGTGGTCGCCAAGCTGGATCAGGTCATCGTGGCCAAGCTTGGCGCTCTTCTTCTTCTTGGCGTTGATCTGGAGCCCAGCGTTGCCGTCCGTGGCGGCGACGGTGAACCCCGACTTTTCGTACACCACGTGGGCGTGGTGCTCCGACACACCACCTCCCTCGAGGACCACGTCATTGTCCGGTGCGCTGCCGAAGCGGATGATGCGCCGGTCCAGGGAGACGATTCGAGGCGGGGAGAGGTCCGCGGGATAGACGACGACGCTCGCCATCGGATATTTGAGCCTTTGTCCGGGGTGTCCGTTGTGGAAATGATACGGTGGGCTCCGGCGCGCGTCTACGTCCGATGGCCACTCAGAACGTGCCGCTCAGCCCTACTCCGAAGCCCGCCGCGGCAGGGCTGATGCGCAACGTGGCCGAAGGTTGGGCCTCACGCGGCGATTTCTTGGCGTCGTTGTCGGGGTCTTCCACTTCAGTGCGCTCGGTGGTGGTCTCGGTCGCCGGGCGGTTTGCGAAACCATCGATGAGTCCATAGATATAGGCCGCTCCAAACACCGCCAGGCTTCCGATGCTGATGCCGATGAGCGCCTCGTTGGTAATCTCTTGAGCGCCTGGCTGGACGCTGCCTTTTTGGTTGGGGTCTTCGCCGATGATGGCTCGGTGGCCCCAATACGCCCCGATGCTTCCGGCCAGGCCGATGATCTGCAGCGTGATGACGATGGCGCCCTTGGTGTCCTCGCCGTTCGCGAACTGGCCGACCCCGAAGGGGAGCACGTAGGCGATGGTGGGGGTGGTGTTGATGCGGGTCTCCCGCACCTTGATCTGGCGCGGGCCCTTGACGCTTGATCCGCCGGCGCCGAGGACGCCGTAGCTGATGAGGTCGGCCTTGTGGTTCTCGAAGAATCGGATGAGATCTTCGGGATACTTCACGGCGGGGAGACGGTGGCTCGAGTTGGCCTTGAGCAGCTCGGTGAAGACGCGGCGAGCTGCGTCCTTCTGGTCCTGCCACCACATCGAGACGCCAAGGAGTTCGTAGTACTTGTACCGCTGGAACGGCTCTTTGATGAGGGCGCCCGACTTCACCTTGGGCAAGATGGGCTGCAGCAACGCGACGACTTTATCGTACTGCTGGATGTCGAAGAGCTGCGTGGCCGTCGACAGGCGCACCTCCGTCGGGTCCGACGCGGCCGACGGCGTTGGGTTCGGATCGGCGGCCAGCGCGGGCATGCTCACGGTCAGCGCCAGCAACAAGAACACGACCCGCGCGGCCGAACTTACTCTCTGGCGCTCCAAATCAGACGTGCTCCAGGGCGGACGTTGCGTTTGCCCAGTTTAACCACCTTACCCGATGGAAACACGACCGAAAATACGCCGATCACAGGTTCCAGGCCGACGCTCAGCGAGTGGGTTCGGCCGCACGGACCCACGCGGCGCCTGGATCTCCCCTTCAGCGTGACGTAGACCATGCCGCCGTCACACGTGACGTTGACGCTCATCGCGAAGGTGTAGCGCAGGCTGATGATTTGAACGCCGGGGACTGGTTTGACCTTGAAGACCTTCGCCTTGTCTTTGCAGGTCACTCCCTTGGGGCACTTGTTCAGGTGCAGCGAGGCTCTGTGTGAGCCGACCTTCAGATCGAGCTGGGCGCTCGTGTCGACGGGCCTCCCGTCGACCGTCAAGGTGGCCGTGCGGGGGGTCACCCGAAACTTCACCGCGGCTCGCTTCAACGCCGCGCTCTTGGTAGCTGCACCGGACTTCGGCCGGGAGGGCCTCCGCCGCGCGAGCCGGTAGGCGCGTGGCATCACCTCCGGCAGCGCCGCCCCCAGGTGTTTGCCGGCGTCGGCGATGTCGGCGACGCCGCGCGCGACGAGCTCCGCTCCGAGGTCGCTGACCCTCCCCAACTCTCCGCCCGCGAAGCTCCCGGACGTGGTCCGGTCGAGGGCAGGCTGAACTCGAACCGGTCGGAGCTCGGCGGCGCTGCGCGCTGTGAGCGCACGCTGCTCGGTGCGCGACGCATCGCCCGACGTCAGGAAGTAGGCCACGCCCAGGGCCGTCAGCAGGGCCACCAGCGACAGGTACCCTCCGATCTTGCGCAGCTTGAGCCGGCTGTTGAGCTTTCGGACGCGCTCCAACGCTTCGTCGTGGTCGGGGTCCAACGTCAGCACCCGGTTGAGCGCCTCCAGTGCGCGATGGCGCTGCTTGCTGGAGAGGTCGCGCTGACTCCGCGCCATCAAGGTCGCCACCAGCCGGGTCGACAGGTCCCGCTTGTATGCCGACGGGTCGTTGACCCAGCTGGAGATCTCGGCCTCCACGTTGGTGAGCTCGCGCTCCTCGAGCCACGCCTCGAGCTCCACAAACAACGCGTTCATGGAGCCGTAGCGCCCGGCACGCTCGACGGTCATGCACTTGCGGATGATGCGACGCAGCTCGCTGTCGATGTGCGGGTTCAGCCGTCGCGGATCGGCGTACTTGCCCTCCATGATCCTCTTGAGCACGCCGTGGGGCGTCCCGGCTTGAAACGGGAGCTCTCCGGTGGTGACCACGAAGAGGACCGTGCCGAGAGCCCACACGTCCGCCCTCGCGTCCAGGTCCCGGGATCCGTCGATCTGCTCCGGCGACATGTGCGCCGGCGAGCCGACCAGGGTCCCGGTGATCGTCATCGACTCCAGACCGATGAACTGAGCGATGCCGAAGTCGGTGAGCTTCACGACCCCGTTGGCTCCGACGAGGATGTTCTCCGGCTTCACGTCGCGGTGGACGATGTCGTGGTCGTGAGCGTGCTGTAGCGCCGCTACGATCCCTAGCACCACGAGGGCTCCGATCTCTGGCAGCGCCTCGTGAGTCCTCAGGAGCTCGGCGAGGGAGGCGCCCTCGACCAGCTCGGTGACGAGGTAGTGGGACTCGCTCTCCCGTGTGGAGAAATCGTAGATCTCGGGAATGTTGTGATGGGTCAGCCGGGCGACCGCCTTGGCCTCCCTGGCGAACCGCTCGCGAGCCTCCGGATCCCGTGCCAGGTGACGGTGCATCACCTTGATCGCGACGTTGCGTTCGAGAGACAGATCGAGGCCCCGATAGACGATGGACATGCCGCCCTGGCCTATCTCGTCGAGGATTTCGTACTTCTCGAGCTGAAGCTCCACGTGGTGAGGCGGGGTCGCTGAACGTAGGAGGGACGACGGCGTCGAACACGCGCCGCATCATGTTGCGCGTGCCTTGTCCTCTCAATTACGTGGGTTGCCACGATTCGTCCATGGTCGGGCTCAGGACTCGGCTTTTGAATCCGGGTTCTTCGTAGACTCCGCCGCGCGTTGGCGCTACGGTCCGCCCCGCTTTCAACTGTTCGCCCCGCTGGACGGGCTCAAGGAGAGGCCGTGAGTCGTTTTCTTATCGACCACCCCCGAACCCACAACTGCGGCGAGCTGCGCCGGCAAGACGTCGGTCAGTCCGTGACCGTCATGGGTTGGGTTCAAAATTACCGTGACCACGGCGGCTGCATCTTCGTCGATCTACGCGACCGCTTCGGCTTGACTCAGATCAAGTTCGACCCGGCCGTCGACGCCGATGTCAAGGAACGCGCGGACGCGCTCCGCAGCGAGTGGGTCATCGGCGTGCGCGGCGCGGTCGTCGATCGCGGGGCCAACGAGAACCCCAACATGTCCACCGGGGCGATCGAGATCGAAGCGCAGCGGCTCGAGATCTTCTCGCGAGCGAAGACGCCGCCGTTTCAGATCGCCGACGCCATCGACACCCACGAGAACCTGCGGCTGAAGTACCGCTATCTGGACCTGCGTCGCAAGCCCCTACAGGACAACCTGGTGCTTCGGCACGAGGTGATGCGCGTTGCGCGCAACTACCTATCCGAAAACGGTTTTTTGGAGCTCGAGACGCCGATTTTGACGAAGAGCACGCCGGAGGGCGCGCGTGACTATCTGGTGCCGAGTCGGGTGCACCCCGGGCAGTTCTATGCGTTGCCCCAGTCTCCGCAGATCTTCAAACAGATCTTCATGATCAGCGGTTACGACAGGTACTTCCAGATCTGTCGCTGTTTTCGCGACGAGGACCTGAGGTTCGATCGGCAGCCCGAGTTTTCGCAGATCGACTGCGAGATGAGCTTCGTCTCCAGCGAGCAGGTGTTCGAGGTCATGGGGGGGCTCGCGCGCACCATCTGGAAGGAGGTCGGCGGGATCGATCTGCCCGAGCAGGTGCCGCAGTTGTCCTACGCCGAGGCCATGGAGCGATTTGGGATCGATCGCCCCGATCTCAGGTTTGGCCTGGAGCTCAAGGACGTGGGCGCCATCGTCACCAAGAGCGATTTCAAGGTCTTCCGCTCGGTGGTCGACGGCGGCGGTCTGGTCAAGGCGCTCAACGCCAAAGGCGGCGCCGCTTTCTCGCGGGCCGATATCGACAGGCTGGCCGAGGTCTGCACGCTTTACGGCGCCAAGGGGATGGCATGGATCAAGATCCAGCCGGACCGCTGGCAGGGGCCCGTGGCGAAGTTCTTCGGCGACGAGGTCAAGGCTGAGCTGACCGAGGCGTGCGATCTGGAGCCCGGCGATCTGTTGTGCTTCGTCGCCGACAGCTTCACCGTCGCGAACGCCGCGCTGGCGAACCTGCGCTTGGCGGTGGCGAGCAAGCTGGGACTCATCGACGCCGACAAGCGCGAGCTGGTCTGGATCACCGATTTCCCGCTCTTCGAAGAGGAGAGCGAAGATGGCCGCTACTTCAGTAAGCACCACCCGTTCACGGCGCCTCACCCAGACGATCTGCACCTGCTGTCGGAGGACCCGACCCGGGTGCGTTCCCTGGGCTACGACCTGGTGCTCAACGGTCAGGAGATCGCGGGCGGCTCCATCCGAATTCACGATGGCGCCGTACAGACCCGGGTGTTCGAGCTGCTGGGCATGGACGAAGAGGAGCGAAACGCTCGGTTCGGTTTCTTGCTGGAGGCCCTCGCCTACGGCACGCCACCCCACGGGGGGATCGCCTTTGGTCTGGATCGACTCGTGATGCAGCTCACCGACGCCGCGTCCATACGGGACGTCATCGCGTTCCCGAAGACCCAGAGGGCTTCGGACGTGATGACCGACGCACCGGGCGCCGTCGATCCGGAGCAGCTCGCGGAGCTACATATCGGCCTGAGGCTGTCGGAGAGCTCCTGAGGTCCGAGCGGTGCCCGCCAACCTCACGGGCTCGAAGGGCTTATTCGAAACCGATTTTTTGTCTCTTGACAGGGGTGGCCCCTGGTGTCAATTTCCCGCTCGCCCTCCGGTGGCGCGGGCGAATAGCTCAGCCGGGAGAGCACCTGCCTTACAAGCAGGGGGTCACAGGTTCGAACCCTGTTTCGCCCACCAGAGATTGTTTCTTTAAAATTCAGTCGCAGCGACGTCACTTGTGCGTGGGGCAGTAGTTAAGTCGGTTATAACGCCGGCCTGTCACGCCGGAGGCCGCGGGTTCGAGTCCCGTCTGCCCCGCCAAGACGTCCGAAGAAGCCCTGTCGCAACCGCGGCAGGGCTTCTTCTTTCTTATGGGGAGTCGGCGCGCTCGACGCCCTGGAAGTGCCAGGCTCCCGCGCGGCCTCTTCGCAGACGGGCTCGGACGATGTGACCCCGACGATGGCCCAGGGTGACCAGGGCGGTCGACGGGGTAGCCCGGGTGAGGTCGTGGGTGTCCCCGTCCCACGTCCTGAGGAACTCGGCCCGCCAGCCGGCGGGCTCAAAGAGCCAGCGCCGGGTCTCCCGGTCGTCGAGGCGTTGTCTCAACCGAGGCTGCTCTTCGGGCGGCGCGAGCGCCACGACGCGTCGCGCGTCGCCACGGATGAGCGCCGCGACTCCCTGAATAGCGGTGAAGCGAGCGATCGCGTCGTCGCTGAGCCGCGGGGCGCGCAGCGGGTTGACGGAGGGCACCGCAGTGCGCGACGCTGGGACCTTGACCTCGTCGCAACCACAGAGAGACAGCGCGGCGGCGGCGGCGGCGGCGGCGGCGGCGGCGGCGGCGCGCAAGAGTCGATGTGTTACGGGAGGTTCCACTGGCGTCGTCTCCGAAGATTTTGCGCAGGGTGCCGCCCTGTTATAACTTTGATCGTCTCGGGGAGCTTGGTGCTCCCACCAAACTATGAGGTCGATTGGCTCGGTTCCCTGAACAGTTCGGGACATACGTGCTGCTCCGCAAGATTGCGAAGGGCGGCATGGCGGAGATCTTCCTGGCCAAGAACGTTGGCGCCGAGGGGTTCGAGAAGGACCTGGTCATCAAGCGCATCCTTCCGCACTTTTCGGAGGACGAAGAGTTCGTGACGATGTTCGTGGATGAAGCGTCTATCGCGTCCAAGCTGGCGCACGCCAACATCGTCCAGATATACGACTTCGACCAGGTCGACGGCGCCTTCTACATCGCGATGGAGTACGTCAACGGCAAGGACCTCAAGGACGTGATTGGCGATGGGCTCAAGCAGGGCCGGCCGCTCAGCCCCGCGCAGACGGTGTCGATCATCATCGAGCTTGCCAAAGCGCTCCACTACGCTCACACCAAGACTCACGCTGGGACTCCGCTCAACATCGTCCATCGCGACGTGTCGCCGCAGAACGCCATGATCTCCTTTGGTGGAGAGGTCAAGTTGATGGATTTCGGTATCGCCAAAGCGGCGAGCCGGAGCACCCACACCGTGGCTGGTACCGTCAAGGGCAAGTGCGCCTACATGAGCCCCGAGCAAGCCAAGGGGCAACAGCTCGATGGGCGCAGCGACGTGTTCGCGCTGGGGGTGGTGGCGTGGGAGATGCTGACCGGCAAGCGCTTGTTTCTCGCGGAGTCGGACTTCATGACGTTGACCAACGTCTTGAAGCAGGAGGCGCCGCCTCCGTCGAGTATCAACCCGTCGGTGCCGCCGGACCTCGACGCCATCATGCTCAAGAGCCTGGAAAAGGACCGCGAGGATCGGTTCGCCTCGGGGCAACACTTCGAGCGGGCGCTGACCAAGTGGTTTTACATGAACGCTGACCTCGACGCCGCCGCGCTGGCCCCATACATGACGGCCATGTACGCCGGCGACATGTCGCCATCCATCATCGTGGTCGCGGCCTGAATGTTCTCCATCCCCCCGGAGAGCATCCGCGTCGCCTCGTCCGGCGACGGCGGTGGCTGCCCAGCGTCTCCCAAGGGGCCGTCGCTGGTCGTCATGAACATCGTCCGCTCCTCAGCGGACTTCTGCTTGTTCACCTCGATGTCGCCTGCGTACATGGC
>JAAZYN010000129.1 GCA_014239625.1 Myxococcales bacterium
TGAGAAGACGTCACGTACGGGTAGGTTCCATGCATCACATCCAGCAGCGACCCCTGAGCACCCTCGAACAACACGTGCTGATCGTTGGCGAGCGCTCGACGTACCATACGTCCGGAGTCTTCGACGTATGGCGCGATGCGCTCACCAAGCGCGGACATCTGGTCGAGGAGCGCGTCCATGACAACCGGCTCGCCGCCGAGCCACGACAGCAGGGCGTTTTTCTCCTCCAGCACGCGCTCCAGCCGTGTCCTGAGCCGGTCCCGGTCCAACAGATCTCCGACTCGGACGGCGCGACGGGACGCCACGTCTTCATAGGTGGGGCCGATTCCCCGGCCGGTGGTCCCGATCTGGCCACCACGCTTGGACGCCAGACGCGCCTCGCGGCGCTGATCGAGCTGAACATGGTAGGGCATCACCACCGCCGCATCGCGCCCGACACGCAGCCGCGCGGCGCCCCGGTCCTCGGCCGGAAGTAGGCCTCGTTGCACGAGGGTATCGACCTCACCAAGCAGCACGGCGACATCGATGACGCAGCCCTGACCGATGACGTTGACGACGTCAGGCCGCAAGATCCCCGACGGGATCAGATGGAGGATGGTCTTTTCGCCGGCCACCACAAGCGTGTGTCCGGCGTTGTTACCGCCCTGAAAGCGAACCACCACCTCGGCGCGCTGCGCCAGCGCGTCGACGACCTTACCCTTACCCTCGTCACCCCACTGGGCTCCGATGACCACCGCGCTCGGCATGGGAGTTGACCTCGCTCTGTCAGTGCCGGGCAGCGCTCACGACATCAACGACAGCTCGAAGATGCTGGCGCGGCCCGGAGGCCTGTACCAGCTGAAACCCCTCCGGGTCTACGAAAACCAGCAGGCGAAAACGCCGACGCTTCAAACGGGCAAGCAACGCCACCTCACCAAGCTCACACCACCGCTCGGGGGCGACCGAGCGGACCACGCTCAGCGCTCCGTCCGCCCGTCGGAGCGCGTCCACCAGGGCGCCCTCGTCTCCCCCACGGGGGACGACCAGGACATCATGCTGGCCGGACTCCACGGCACGCCCCCCCACAGCGAGCGCCTCGAGGACCGCCTGCTCGTCGACCATGAACCCTACGGCGGGCATGTCCGCGCCGAAACGGCCCACCAAGTCATCATACCGACCGCCGCTGAGTAACGGGCGGCCTACGCCGTCCATCAAGCTCATGAAGCTGACCCCGGTGTAGTAGGCCAGGCCGCGTTCGGCCGCCAGGTCCAACGTCCAGCGGACACCGGGCAGTCGTTCCTTGGCGCGGTTCGCGAGCTGCTCCAGCCCGCTCAGCGCGGCGGCCGCGCGAGGGCAGACCGGCGCGATCGCCGCGTTGACCTGGGTGGTGTCGCCCATCAACACCACCTCGAAGGCGCGCGCGAGGGCAGGCCTCGCGGCGAGTAGTTCCATGATCGCGGGCACCGCTCGGCGGCGACATGCCAGGCGCGCCGTGTCGGCGATCGATGGGCCCAGCTCGACGGCCACCGACGACAACAGCTCCCGGAGAACCTGTGAGTGACCCAGCGAAAATGTCAGCTGATCGCTCAGCTCCAGCGCCTCGACGCATCGCACGGCGAGCTCCAGCACCTCCAAGTCTGCGGCAGCGCCCGCCACGCCGATCAGCTCAGCGCCAGCCTGAATGAGCTCGCGCGGCGCGATCCCGAAATGAGAGCGGCGGCGATACACGCGCGCGCTGTAACACAATCGATAGGGCGCGTTGTCGGGTCCCAGGCGAGTAGCGACCAGTCGTGCCACCTGGGGTGTCACGTCGTCACGCAGGGCGACGACCTGCCCGCTCTCCGGGTCGACGAAGCGAAACAGCCGGCGCCGCCCCTCATCACTGGACGCGAGCGCCTCGACGGCGTCGAACGACGGTGTCATGACCCGCTCAAAGCCATGCCGGCGCATGACGTCTATCAACGCCCGCTGGACCGAGAATACCGGCCCCGCGGCAGCTGGTCCGAGGTCGCGGACGCCGACCGGCGGTGTCACCGATCCGCGGTCAGGGGCCATAGGTCACTCCTCGGCCGAACGCCTCCACCACCGCGAGCACCTGCTTGCGGAAGGCGGCGTATTTACCTGGCGCCACGCGGCCGGGACCCACCGAGAGGTCGCGTTCGATGGGCAACGTCGAGTCGGTGATGGTCACGTGCTGGTGGGCCGCGAAGGCTTCCGTGTCCACGTCGTGGTCTCGCAGCCCCGTGGTGACCTTGGCCCCTCCGCTTTTGGGAAAGCGCACCCGGAGTCGCACCTCTTCGAAATGAGGCTTGAGGGCCAGCGGGGTAGTCCGCGAAGGCAACCGGGCCAGGCCCTCGAGCGGCGCCACCGAGCCAAGATAATGAGCCAACGTGTTGGTGAGCAGCGTCTGCTTGGTCAAGCTGGCCCCGTCCTGGCTCAAAAATGTTGGGATCGTGAATTCGACCCTCCACGTGATGGGTTTGTCGGCGTCGATCTCGTCGTCTACCTCCCAATCCACGACGCGCGCCCCCTTTAGCACCGAAGCCGTCCATTGCTGCCAGAGGCTCTCCCGTCGTCGCTCATCGGCGTTGAGGTAGACGTGGCGGAGTCCGCTGGCCACGGGCCCGAACCCTACCCCTTCCAACACGCCTTGGCCCCCCCCTTTTGCGTCGACGGCGATAGCGATGTCGAAGGTCCAGCCGATGAGCGTCCCCTCGTACAGGTCGTAAGACGGCAGGGTGATCAACGCGGTCTTCAGCGTCGACTCGGCCTCGGACGCCGCCGCGAGATCGAGGCAGCGGGCGCTGTAAAGCGACCGAGGTAGGACGCCGAAGGGGTTGTATGGGCGCGAGGGGTCCGCGTAGGTGACCTCGCCACCTTGCCGCAGTCGCACCACTGGGTAGTAGAACCGGTTCGCGTTCGGCAATGGTGCGGCCGCGTCGACCGCGGCGCCATACGGTCGCGGCGCACACAACACCAGGTCCGTCGCCACCCCAAGGGCGCGGGCGACGGCGACCAGGGCGACGCTCCGATTACCCTTCTGCGCCGCCAGCGCCTGTTCGGCGGAGAGCTGAAAGGTGTTGAGGCGCTCGGTGTGATTTATCTCCTCTTTGACGTAATCGAAGGCGGCCCAGACCGACTTCATGCGGCCTCGCTGAGCACGCTTGCGCATCATCGCGGCGCTCCGCGTGGCGCGTGGACCGACCTGGGTGAGGCGCTCGAGTCGGCCCGCATAGAGCTTCGCTACAGCGCGCCACGCTGCCGCGCGTTTGTCGGCGGTCCGACTGGAGACCGCCGGCCACACCGTCAGATCGACGTAGGGAAAGAACAACCGCGCAGACACCGCCAGTGGCTCCCGAGGTACTGCCGGGAGCGCATCAACCGCCCAACGGTAAAGCTGGCGGGCAGCGCCTGGGTCACCGCTGTCGGAGGTCACCGTCGAGACCTTTGGAGACGGCGCGCCATTGTGGGTATGAAGCTGTAGCTGAAACATTGGCGAGATGGCGACGTCCACCTCCTTTCGCAAGGTCGGGACGCTCCAATAGGCGAAGCCGAGCCCGGTGACGTAACCGCCCTCTTCGGCGCGGACGTCGCTGTACCGAATCCACGCCCACTCGACGGCGTCGCCTGGAGCCAAACCGCTGAAGCTGAGGTCTGGCTTACCAGCCACCCGGTCAGGCCATAGGACGCGGCCATCTCGCTTGATGGTCCTCACGACGAGCAGCTGAGCATCCGCGGGAGGTCGCAGCTCGCCGAGCTTGTCGGCCCCGGACTTGCTCTGGACGACCCGGACGACGTGGGTCAGATCGCGCCTTCGACCGTCCGGTCCCACGTCGATGACGGTCCGGTCCAGTAAGGTGACCACCGGGTAATCCGCGAGCGCGCCGCCACCCCCCCCGCTGGCGCCGCCCTTGTCCGCGGATGGAGTCCGCGCGCGGTATGCCGCGATGAGGCTCAGGCTGTCGGTGACGTCGCGTAGTGGGGGGCGCGTTCCTACGAGCCAGTGCCGCAGCGAATCGAGCTTCAGCAGGTCGGGGCGCATCTTCAATGCCCCCTCGAGAGCACCTCTGGAGGCCGCCGCGTCGCCACGATCGATGGCCAGATGGATCGCTTCGCTGAGCGCCCATGGATCGGCGGGCCGGAGCGACAGCAGCCTCTGGACCGCCTCCGACGCCTCCTGGTGCTTGCCGGCTGAGCGCAGCGCTCGGACCCCGCGTTGGATCAGTGACAGGCGCTGCGGGTGATGGGTCCAGTGGCCGAGCAGCAGCCGCGCGCGAGGCGCGAACTCCCCCCGGTCGCCGTGCCACCGCGCTCTGCGCACCACCGCCTGTTGCGGAAACGCGACCTCCAACGCATTGAGAGCGCGGGTGACGTCGGCCGCGCGACCGTAGCTCCGAAAGGTGTCCAGCACCTCTTGAAGGACGCGTGGCGAGTGAGCACCACGCCCCTCCAGCGCCCGCGCCGCAGCCACGGCCTCGGCTTCCCAGCCGCGCTTCCGGTAGAAGCCGAGCTCCAGCATGCGGGCGCTGAGATCCCGCGGACCTGCCTTCAAGGCTTGACGCAAGCTCGCCAGGGCCTCGTCGTTGCGCCCCTCTGCCAGCTCTAACTGGGTCATCGCAATATGGGACGGGAGGTTTCGTGGCCACCGTTTCAACACACCCTCGAGCGCGGTCCGACGCTGTCCTCGAGACTGGGCCGTGGCGAGAGCCGAGTCGACACGATGCAAACGGTTCTGGGCCAGGCCAAGACCCGGAAAGCCGGGCACCGCGGCGGCGACCTTCTGGAGCTGCCGGTAGGCGGCGTCGGAGTCTCGGCGCGGCCTGGCCACAAGCGCATCAAAGACGTGAAGCGCTTGGATAGCGGCGGCCGAGTCGCCGACCGGGATGGGGCGAGCGAAGGCGCCCAGGTAGTCTCGAGGTGGCTCGATCACCGTGACCGACCCCGCGAAGCTCTGCTTTCGCCCCGCGGACGCTCGGACGAAAGCGTCGGCCCCACCGTCCGTCCAGGGCGTGATGCGAACCCGCGCGAACCCTCCCGGCTGGTCTCCTGCGAGTTTCACCAGCACCCGCACCGGCCCCCGTGGGAGCTCGAACGCCGCGCGCTTCTGCCAGGCCTGTCGCCTGACCAGGCGGTCCATCTCGATGACTCGCGTCGCGTCTATCCACAACGACACGTCGCGGTTGCTCTCCAGCCGCGCGACCACCCGCCGATCGGAGCGCTCATCCGGCAGCTCGATCCACGCCTCGGCGAAGCCCACTCCACCGCGACGTGGCATATCGGGGAAGGCCAGCTCGCCATCGGAGAACGTCAACGCCCAGGTCGCCCGGGGGCTCGCGGACCACCCCACCCCAGTCTGTTCCTTGCTCCGCAGGGGACGCTGCTCGGGGCCGAGCCGCCGTCGCGCATCAAACGCGGGGCTGTCGCCCCACGGCGCCGACAGCGTCCAGGTCGTGATGACACCACCCCGCTCGAACGCGCGCCGCTGCGCATCCAGCTCCGGCGCGATTCGTCCCAGCGTCTGAAGCTGAGTCAGCGCCTCGACCCGCGCAGGCGACCACCGGCCTCCCGGCCTCGCCGCGACCGACCGCAGCGCATCCACGAGCGCTTGTGGCGCCCCCCCAGGCGCGGCTGTGTTACCCCAGACGACGCGCGCCGAGGCCGCCAATGCCTCGGCCTGAACTGGGTTGGATCCCGGCAACCCGGCCACGACCGCATCCGCCACCACCGCAGGGTCGCCCGTCGAGCGCCCCCACTGGACCAGCGCGAGGGCGGCTCGCGCTCGAAGCGGAGCCGTCGAATCGGCGCCCTTCAGCACCGAGTAGAGGAGCTGTCGAGACCGCGCCAGATCACCTCTCACGAGCAACGCCAACTCGCCCGCCGAGACGCGCGTGAGGGCGTCGCCCCCCCCTTCAGCGACCTGCCTCAGAGCGTGCTGAGCTCGGCTCTCCCAGGTCGCCGGCGCACAGCCACCCGCCAGAACAGCGAGAAGGCCTGCGATCAGCGCCGAGAAAGACCCTATGAACGAAAGACAGGGTCTCTTCACATTCTCAGCTCATGGGCCATCCGGTCGCGGGGCGAGCGGAAGTACCACATCGGCGAATACAGGCGGAAATTGGAGACGCGGCTGGTGTAGATGCACGCGTACGACTCGACCTGGTTGCCGAAGGCGCTGAGCTCGCTCCGGTCGCGAAAGAGCATACCCCAGTAAGGGTTGAAGGCCTCGGCGGTCTGCTGCTCGAGGCCCGCGATTCGTTTATTGAGGCCGCGAATAGAGCCCAACAGCGCCTCGTCGCGCTCGCCGTCCAAAGCCTTGGCCGCCCGCTGGAGGTTGAGCTTGAAGCGGTCCTCCTCGAGGTGCTGCAAGTGACCGATGTGGTCCGCGTAGTTCTGGATATGGCTGAGCTCGCGCTCCATCTCCTGAATCACCATCGCCGTCCGCCACCCCGCGTAGCGCTTCGATCGGAGGATGTCACCGTAGATGTGGTCGCCGACGTACAGCACCTCGTCACCAACCATGCCGGTGAACGCTTTGAAATCGCGCAGGTTCCCTCCGAGGTACATGCCGCCCTTCTGGATCGCCGTAGACGGTCGTTCACTGACCGCCCCCGTGTCGCGATCCACGTCGTAAAACGGCTCGTCCCATTCAAAAAACCGAGGCTTCTTGGCGAACGTGAACACGTAGTCGAAATAGTCGTTCCACTTCGCGTAGCCGGGGTAGGCGCCATCGAGCAGGTAGCTCATGACCTTCATGGTGTAGAGCGGCTCGCTGTTGGTCATCACGAACAGCCGCTTGCCGGACGACCGGAACCGATGGAGCGCTTCGGGCAGCTCGGGATCACGGACGACATACTTGCTCAGGTCGCTCATGATCCGCTCTTTGAGCGTGCCATCCCCGTGCAGTGAGTCCATTCCCCGCCGCAAATCATCCCAGAGTTTGACGTAACTGGGGCGCCCGCATGATTCGCCCAGGCCACCATCAAAGGCACCGACAAGCTGACAATACAGGCTGATCTCCGGGAGCGAAAACAGCGTATCGACCATCACCAGTCCCGGGTCGGCCGGGCCGACGCGACGGTTCGAGTAGATCTCTTTGCGCAAGGATCGATTGAGCGGCCCTTCGCCGTGCCACACCTTCCCGACGAACCGGTGCGCGTCCATCTTGAAGACGTTGCCGTGGACCTTGTCGACGGTCAGCCCGCGAATCGCAAACTGGGGATCATACCGAAGAGCCAGAAGTGCTCTGGGATAGCCGAGCTTGTTGACCATGGCCTCGAGGACCATCTCAGCCTGCAGGTGTTCCATCTGCTCGTGATAGAGCGCGAGCGTGTAGTCCATGTCGAAGCCGACGTATTTGCAGCTGTCGAGACGCAGATTGCGGCTGCAGAAGATCCGTCGCTTGTACGGCACCTTGGCTTCGACGAAATCGGACTCGGTGGGGGTCGACGCGTGCGGGGTATTGGCTTCCATCTAGTTGGCGCTAGCATTCCGGGACAATAGATTGCAAGTGAGACCCGCGAACCCCGGACGAGCCAGCATCCCCTACTTCTTGAAGGTCACGAAGATCTCCCGGTCCCCTCTCAGGGTGTTGAGCGCTACGATGCTGCCCCGCGGGACACGGTCCAGCATCTTTTTGACCGTGGTGGGCGAGGCCGGCGCGGACTTGTGATCCACCCCGACGATAACGTCTCCCGCCTCCAGGCCAGCGGCGTACGCGGCGCTGCCGCGATCGACCTCGGCCACGATGACCCCCACTGTGGAGCCCAGCCGGAGCTGTCCACGCATGGTCCTCGGTAGCTCCATCACCCGGATCCCCATGGACTCGACGACCACGCTGGCGAGAGCCTTCGGGCGACTCTTGGAGCCCTTTGAGGTGCTGGCCATTCGGCTCTCAGCCTGGACCTTCAAGTGCACGGCGAGCTTCACCTCTTTGGACTTGCGGATGAGACGGACCGCGACTTTGCGGGCGCCGGCGGTGGACGCGAGCCACGGGAGGTCGCCCCAGTGCTGAATCACCTTGCCCTCCCAGTGCGTGATGATGTCGCCAGCCTTGACACCCGCAAGCTCGGCGGGGGTTCCGCGAATCACCTCGTGGACCAACGCGCCGA
>JAAZYN010000012.1:0-13297 GCA_014239625.1 Myxococcales bacterium
CTCGCTGACCACACCTGCCCTCTGAGCTCTCGCTGGCTTGTCACTGCTTACTGCGTGTCCCGACACGGAGGCGCCGCTGGCCGACGTTGGCGTCGGTGAGACGGACGCGACCTTCCCGGGAGACGACCTCGGCGGCGACACGGATGCGTCTACCCAGGCGGACGACGGTCCGGCGGCGCCCCTGTGCACCAGCGACGACGACTGCGCTGGTCAGGCCGGGACCATCTGCGCCTGCACCGGCCGCTGCGTCGAGGTGACGACAAACCCGTGTAACACCGACATCAACTGCTCGCCGGGCGACTTCTGTGACCCGTGCACGGGTCACTGCGCGGCCCTGAGCGCCCTGTGCGAAGCGTGCACGGGGCTGTCGGCGTGTGCCGATGGCGGTGTCTGCATGCCGTTTTCGGATGGTGGCAGCTACTGCGGACTGGCCTGCCTGACCGACGCGGGATGCCCGACGGGGTATGCGTGTGCGGCCACCGGCGCCTCGGACAAGCAGTGTCTGCCAAAGTCGGGCAGCTGCGCGGACCTCGGCCTGTGCGCAGACGACGGGGAATGCTCGGACGGCGAGATCTGCAACGACGTCCTCAAGGTCTGCGGGCTCGGCTGTCAGGAGGACACTGAGTGCCCCAACCCGCAGGTGTGCGTGGCCGCCCGCTGTAGCGACCCGTGCACCACCGACGCCGAGTGCGAGCCCCCAAAGAGCTGTGATGACGGCCGCTGTAAGATCGCGGGCGCATGCGAGACGGCAGCCGATTGCCCGGAGCCCGAGACGTACTGCAACAAGAGCAGCGGCACGTGCGTGGATGGCTGCCTGGAGGACGACCACTGCGGTGACGCGGCCAAGGAATGCAAGAACGGCAGCTGCGTCGACAAGGGCTGCACCCACAACTACCAGTGCTCCTTTGAAGAAGAGTGCGACAAAGCTGACGGGGCCTGCGTGCCGATGAGCAAGGCGCACTGCGCGGTGTGCGATGCCCAGGCCGAAAATCAGTGCGGCGGGGACCCGAACCTGTGCATCGGCTTCGAAGATCAGGACGGCAACCCCCAGGGCGACCACTGCATCCTGTTGTGCGAGGACGACGAGATCGACCAGTGCCCACAGGGGTATGGCTGCCAGCAGATCGAGGTGGATGGCGCGGCGAACTTCTACTGTGTGCGCCAGTGCTGGCAGAGCCCTGTGGGCGGGAACTGACATCCACGTGGGCTGACGGCGGCGCACAGCCGGTGCCGCCGTCAGAGCTGGCGGCGCGTGCGGGCGGAGGCACGTGCGTCGGAGCAGTACGCCCCCCGGCGACGGCGGGTTGCGAACGCCGCCGCCGCGAGCACCGGGGCTAGCGAACGCATCGTACGGTTTCTCACCGTCCAACCAACGGTTCACGTCGCCTCGCCAGGGCGAGGCCGACGGTTCGCGATCGGGCGAGGCCGCCTCGGCGGCCTGTTCCAACTCGTCGACAACCTTGGTACGCTACGTGCAGCGAGCCGTCGTGTTGCCAAGGAGCGGCAGCCCGCCACCTCAGCGGAGGCGAGGCCGCCGGTCGAATACACGCTCTGGAGGACTCGATGTCACCACGCCGCACCGTCACACCCAATGCCCTGTCGAATGATGCGCTGGGCACTCGCCCGGCCAGCCTCGAGCCCGCTCACCCAGATCGCCCTCGCCGCGGCGGCCGGCGGGGGTCGGTGGCGCTGGCCCTGGCGGCCTGCCTCGCCTGCATCTGTGGGTGGCCCGCCGAGTCGCGAGCCGCGCCGAGCTGGGGCAAGGTGAAGGCGGACGTCAAAAAAGACTTCACCTTCAAGCGAGGCGCAAAGGTGAAGTTCAAGAAAGTGCACAAGTGGGAAAAGCAGCGACTCAATGGATCGCGAGACTTCGGGTGGCAGATGGAGGTGAGCTGGCCGCTCAAGGACAACAAGGGCGTCTGGGCGGTTCAAAGCGGCACCGCGCGTTATCACAAGCCTCGGGGCTCTAAGTGGCGTTTTACCGCCTTCGGCGTGGGGGACTCCTGGGTGTCGGGGATGCCGTCCCCAGAGCGCTCCGAGCTGCCAGTCTCCAAGGCCCACGTGTGGCCGCGCAATTCGGGGTTGGTGGAGGTCCACTCCATCACCTTTCCCGAGCCCCTCGCCCCCCACTGGCACACTGTCAACTCCGTGACGGTGGTCCTGTCGGTGGTGTACAGCCTCAAGTACAATCGGGAGCTGACGAAGTTCGAACACACCGTCCCGACGCGGTTCACGCGAAAGCGTTTGAAGGCGCCCTTCACCAAAGTCTTCATGGCGATGCAGGGCAAACGGCGGGTCGTCTCGTCGCGTCCATGGACGGCCAAAGACATGACCGCTATCGAGCGTAAAAAGGCGGAAGCGCTCAACGTCTCTGTCACGATCCCCAAGTTCAGCTCGGCCATGCAGCTGTGCCGCTTCATGTTCGACAGCACCAAAGGGACGACGAGCGACGATGCGCTGAAGGCCATCCTCTACCGCCTGTACCCAAAGCTTCGAGATCCGGGCAAGCAGGGATTCAGTAAACGCGAAGCGTCACGGGTCAGTCGAGCCGTCGGGCTCAATCGGAAGTACACGCGGCGCGCCAAAGCGTTGACCTGGGCGGTGACATCTGAGCGCGGTAGCCGGAGCACCATCACGGCGAGCGACGAGCGCCGGCGGGTGAAGTTTCGATGCGGCACCGAGGCGGGCGGCGACCACGGCTTCTACCTGAGGAGCATGGAGGCGTACTGACCCGCGTGGCTCACGTCCCGTCGGCTGGAGCCCGGCCCGTGCGTCGCGAAGGCAGCAACAGCGCGAGCAGGACACCCCAGCCAAAACCGGCGACGTGCCCGATGAAGCTCGACTGGGGGACGGACAGATCGAACGCGGCTTGCAGCCCCACCATGACCACGATGAAGCCAAGCTCCATGCCGGTCCGGCGCCCGCCCAGGCGACTGCGGCGGCGGAGCGCCAACAGCACCACCGTAGCGCCTACCAATCCCATGACGCTGGCGGAGGCGCCAACCACAGCCTGTGGCTCCGCCGCCCCCCAGGAGAGCCCCAGCCAGGTGGCCATGGCCGCGACGCCGCTCAGGAGGTAGACGGCGACCATCCGGCCTCGCCCTGACACGCTCTCGACGAAGCGCCCGAAAATCCACAACCCAAAGGCATTGACGACCCAGTGTGGCCAACCGAAATGGAGCCAACCGGCGGTCAGCAGTCGCCAGTATTCCCCGTCCAGATCCGCCGCCGGCGCCCGCATGGCCCCCATCCGCATCAGCGTGTGCGGGTTGTCCACTCCGCCGCTGAGGGCCTGCGCCGTAAACCAAGCGGCCAGCACGGCCAACAAGGCCCAGGTGGCACGCGCCGGGCGGGGTGACGGGCGCACCAGCGTCGCCAGCGCGTCATCGCGCCGAGTGGTCCTCCAGGCCGCCTGGAGGGTTTGGCGCAGCTCCGACGCCAGCTCCTCTTCGTACTCGAGCGACACCGACTCGAGCGGCTGCTCGACGCGCCGCTCGGCCGCCGCAGCGATGATCCGGTCGTCCCCCTGGGCCAACAGAGCAAACTCGGCGTTTGCCGGCGAATGATTGCCCGCGACCTGCTCGGCGGTGGCCACCCAGAAACGGCGACTGGCCTCGTCCGCCCGCGACAGCGCGGTCCGATGCAGGCGGCGGACAACATCCGGGCGCCCGGTAAACGCCGCCAGCACCATGCGCAGCTCCGCGGGCTGGTCCGGCCCGAAGCCCTTCATGGCGGCGAAGTGGGCGATCATCTCGTCGCGCATCCCGGCCTCCCCGAGGGCGCGCAGCACGATCGACTGAGCGGCGGCCGGAAGCCTCGGCCCCATGAGCGCGATCGCCTCCCATTGCTGGTTCAGCGCGTGTTGGTACACGCGCGCCTGCCATCCGGCCAGGGGGCTGCTGGCCAACGCCGAGAAGGTCTCCGCGGACTCCCTGTGCTGCCCGCGCTGAGCCTGTCGCAGACCGTGCATCAGCCGAGCCAGGGCCGGCCAATGATCGACCGGGTGGAGCAGGGCCATCGCCCTGCCCCACCGCGCCGCCGCTGTGTAGCGCCGCCGGCTCAATGCTCGTGATGCCATCAGCCGTAGCAGCATCGGCGACATGATCAGAGGCCCCCAGACGGCGATCGCTACCCAGCCTGCCGCAGAGGGCGAGAGCCACGCGGCGCCCCCTGCGACCAGCGTGACGAGGACGCTCAGGGTGAACCACCCCCAGAGCCGCGGCCTCGCACGCCAGCTCCGGAAAAGCAGCAGCAGCGTCGCGAAGCCGACGAACCAGAGCAGAGCTGCGTTCGGGTTCAAACGCCGTCGTCGCCGTCGTCGCCGCCGGCCTGCGGGGCGTCCTCAGCCGGAGCCTCCGCCGTCGTGCCCTCCGGCTCGTCGGAGACCAGGCGCAGGTAATCGGGGCGATCTGCCGGGGGGGGCTCCGGAGGCAAGCCATCGCCGCCCGCCTCCGGCGTTCCAACAGCACCCGCGCCCAGGCTCACGTTAACGTTCGGATGCGGCGCGACCAGTTGGTAGAACATGAGGCGCTGCATGGCCTTCCAGCCCGAGGTGCGGACCGCTCGCGAGAGGGTCCTGACCAGGACCGTAGCGTCGGCGCTGGCGAGGACGGCTTTGAGCTGCCGAGCGATCAGCTCCGAGGTCTGCTCCTCCAGCACGAACTCCGGCCGCGCCAACACCATGCGCAAGCGGACCACGGTTTGGTTGCGCGAGGCGAGATTGGGTGCGGACAGCTCGGTGGTCAGGTGCTCTTGCATCTGGCGCTCGAGCCCCTCCACGAACGCCCCGCCGATCGCCTTTGCGATGCCACCGAGTAGCCCTTTGAACCCACCATTTTCGCCGCCACCGCTCGTCATGAGCCGACAATAGCCGGCCCATAGCCCGCTGATCAAGACCTCAGGCACCGGCGGTCCCCGCTTTGCCGCGCCGTTGCCATGTGGTAGGAGCCGGGGCGCTGGCTGCCGATTGAGCTCCGAATGCTCGTTGGTCCCGACAGCCGGCCCAGCTGAAGGTGTCTCACCCCATCACCCACAAGGCCACGTGTTAGCTGCCATCCCCCACCCCGCCATCCCGTCGCTAAATCTAGGTCCACTAGAGCTTCACCCGTTCGGGTTTCTGGTGGGCGTCGCGATCATCACCGGGACGATCATGGCCGACCGCCGGGCCCGTCACACCGGTCTCGATCCTCGCGTCGTGTCGGAGGCCGCGCTCTGGGCGGTCATCCCCGGTTTCATCGGCGCCCACCTCGTCGCTGTCATCTTCTACACCCCCGAGAGGATCGCCGAGGACCCTCTGATCCTCCTCAAGCTGTGGGATGGCATCAGCTCCTTCGGTGGATTTCTGGGCGGCGCCGGTGGCGTCATCTGGTATCTGCGTCGCAACAAGATCCCATTCTGGGCGTACGCTGACACCATCGCTTTCGGCTTCACCTTCGCCTGGATCTTTGGCCGCATGGGGTGCACGGTCGCCTTCGACCATCCCGGCGCCGAGACCGACTTCGCGCTCGCCATGCCCTACGTGGGCAACGCGCTGCCTCATGCCATCCGGCACAACCTCGGCTTCTACGAGATGCTCTGGGCGCTCGCCATGTCCAGCTTCTTCTGGAGCCAGCGCAACAGGGCCAAACCGGCCGGCTGGTACCTGTCAGTCTGGCTGTTGGCTTACACACCGCTGCGATTCATGGCGGACTTCTTGCGCCGCTCTGACGTCACCTATCTGGGGCTCACGCCAGGGCAGTACATCGCCATCGGTCTGTTTGGAGCTGGGATCTGGATGCTCCGCAACAGAATGCGTTCCGAAGAGATCCTGGCACCACGCGGCGAGGACGAGGCCCACACATTCCTCGACGGCCGCCCGGGCCGGGGACCAGGGTCCCCCCTCGGGGTTCCGCAGGAGCCGGCGTCGGCCGGCTCGAGCGCCGGCCGCGGCGGAGGCAACACGCCGAAGCGGAAGAAAAAGAAGAGGCGAAAGTAGCGCGTTTCGGATGCGTGCCGGAGAGTGTAGAGAATTTCTACACTCTCTCCAAAGCGCGGCATGCGCGTCGCGTTCGGCCCCCTTCCGAGAGCGATAAATGGTTTGATAACAGTGACTTAGTAAAGTGGCACGGCCGTTGCTAATAAGGCCCCTGGATGAATGCTGCTTTGAGACACACGTGCGCGCTGGCCTTACTCGTACCCTTTGCCCTGGCCGATCTCGCCGCCTGCGGGTCAGGTGAGGTTGCAGATCT
The DNA here is from genome assembly GCA_014239625.1 of Myxococcales bacterium. Classification (GTDB taxonomy): domain Bacteria; phylum Myxococcota_A; class UBA9042; order PHBI01; family JAAZYN01; genus JAAZYN01. The sequence continues at coordinate 6,228 of JAAZYN010000012.1, forward strand.
CGCGGCGCAGCCGGCCGTGGCGGCGCTTGGAGCTGACGCCGGCGCCACCCTCACGTGGGAGCAACCCGCGAAGTTGCACACCGGCGCTAGCTGCGAGTCCTTCATCGCTGCTGCCCGAGCAGCGGCGAAGACGTGGGTCGGGCTCGAGATCGAGCGAGCGAGACGGCACGCCGACGAGCTGGGTGTCGCCTTGGCGCCGCAGCCGCTGACGCCGCAAACGGCGAACGCACCGATCCTGATGCGAGATGGCCAGCCTGTAGAGCGACGAGACCGAGTGACGTTGGAGGGCACCACGTTGGTGGTCGCCACCGACCGGTCCGTGACCTTTGTCCGGGCCGTGCCTGCGGGCGATATGACCGAGCTCGCCAGCGTCGCGCTGGCCGGCACGCCATGGACGATGGCGGCGGTGGACGACTCCCACGACCAGCTGCTGGTCATCGCGCGGGTCCAGGCGGGCACGGCGGACGAATGGACCGAGATCACGCGCATCGACGTGAGCGCGGTCGTCGCCGGGACCGGGGATCCCGTCGTCATGTCCACCGAGAGCTTACCAGGCGCCCTCACCATGGCGGCCCGTGTGGGCGACGACTGGCGCGTCGTGACGTCCGGCCGGATGGCGCTGGACCAACTCACCACCTGGCCCGAGGAGCTCTCGCCGCACGCCTCCGACCAGGAGCGCGAGCAGGCCTTCGCTCGCCTCGCTCATGATCTGGCCGACGCGATCGACGCGCTCGGCCTCGAAGACCTCCTCCCGGCGCAGCTGGCGCAGCATTGCGATGGGGGCGCCTATCCCGAGACCTTTCTAGGGCCAGGATGGCTCGCCGTGACCGAACTCACGCCCCACGAGGCCCCCGACAGCCACAGCATGGTCACGTCGACCTTGCCCATCCTCGGTGCCTTCGCCGCGGTCAGCGCCAACACCCACACGCTCGCGTTGGCGGGGACCAACTGGCCGTACTTCTGGTTCTTCGAGCAGGACCCACCGGCCGATGGCGGCGCGCCGGCGGGAGTGCAGACCGAGATCCACCTGATCGACGGCGCGGGCGTGGCGCGATCGACGCGCGTCCAGGGGGCGCCGACTGGGGCCAACGCGTTGCTCCTCAAAGAGGCGACCCTCATCGTGGCTACGACCGAGGGGAGCAGCTTTCTCGGGGGCGGCTTCAAGCCCCAAGGGCCGACTCGGCTGACCTCCTTGACGTCGAGCCTCGATGAGATCACGACGTTGTTGGACGCCGGCGGCGAGCACGGCGAGGCGGTGGGGCACGTCCGGTATACGGAGTCGCTCATCTACGTCATCCCAGAGGCAGCCGATGGGGCCGTGCAGCTCGTCACCGCGGAGAGCTCGGGCGACCTCGCCCGCAGCGGGATCCTCCACGATGGCGGGGTGCGCTACAGCATCCTCCCGCTGACCGGGGCGCGGGTGGCTGTCGTCGGCCGCCCCGAAGAGGGGTCCGCCATGGCAGCCGAGGTGCGCGTCTATGACGTCAGCGACCCGGCGGCGCCGACGACCGTTGGCCAGCCGATGATCATCGGCAAGGAGGTCGCCAGCGAGGTCACCGTGGACGCAGAGGGCGTGGCCACGCTCGACAGCGAGCGATTGATCGTCGTGCCGCTGCAGGTGACCGCAAACGACACGGCCACAGGCTACTGGGAGCAGGAGCCCCGGCTGGAGGTGTTCGAGCTCGATGGCGGCGGCGTCACCAAGCTGGGTGAGGTCAGCCACGGCGATCTCGCCGCGCGCGAACACGTCCCGCTCACCTGCGGCGACATCGTCACCGACCGAAGGATCACTGGTGGCGCGGTCAAAGGCGGCGTCCTCTACTCCGTGTCGAGCTTCGGTGTGTTGGCTCACGACCTCGAGGCGTTGGCCGATGGTCCCATCGGGGACACGCTGTTGAGCTATGGCGCAGAGTGCGCGACCGAGTCGGACTGACCTACTGGGCGTAGCCGCTCGACGTTGAAGGCGGTGGCATACGCGCTGTCCACTCGGCGGCCCAACAGAGCCTCCGCGGCGAGCTCCCCGACGGCCAGGGAGGTGGTCATCCCGTGGCCCCCCAAGGCGGCAACCCAGAACAGCCCGGCGAGACTCCGATCGGGTCCGATGGCGAAGCGTGCATCGGGCGTCAGCACCCGCAGCCCCGCCCAACACTGCCTCGGCCGAGCCGCGCTGAGGCGCGGCGCGTGCTCGGAGAATCGCTCGGCGAGCAGCTCGCGCATGCCCGGATCGGTGACCACGTCGTCGGGATAGGAGGCCAGCCACTCGGTCTGGTCACAGGCGCACATCAGAAGACCGTCGCCCTCCGCGCGAAAATAATACCCGTGGCTCACGTCCCAGATGAAGGGCCAGCTGCGGTCGACGCCCCCCTCCTCCAAGCGCGCGGTGACGAACAGGTGACGCCGAAAGGCAGCTGCGGTGATCGCCTCGACGCCGGCCAGGCGAGCGATGCGATTGGCCGCAAAACCCGAGGCGTTGACCACCTGAGCGCACCGGATCGCTGTGCCGTCCGACAACACGACGCCGGACAGCTCCCCGGCGCTCCGCTCGATCCCTACGACTTTGTTGCCATAGCGGAACTCGGCGCCCCCCAGGCGGGCGCGCTCGATGTACGCGAGGAGCAACCCGTGGATGTCGACCACGCCGCATCCTCGGCTCCAGATCGCGTCGGTCGCGCTGGCCCCCTCCAGCACTGGAAACTGCGCACAAGCCTGCGCCAACGTCCATCGTTGAACCTCCGCGGCGAGCTCCGGGACCGCGCACGCCCCTCGGTGCAGCTGCGCGATGTCCCGAGCGGTGCCGAGCAACAGGCCGCCGCCGGCGCTGACCAGGTGTGGCCATGAGCGGCGGATCCCCCGCACGCTCTCGGTCGCGAGGCGGGCCATCACGGGGTCGCCGATCACTCGCCTGGCCATCGCCGCGTTCCGGCCCGAGGCGTGATGACCGGGCACCGCCTCAGCCTCCACCACCAATACACTGCGCGCGCCCCGCGAGACCAGCGCGGCGGCCGTCGAGGCTCCGGCGAAACCGGCGCCGATGATGATGATCTCATAACGCTGGGCGAGTGGGCTCTTCACCCTTGGGTTCTAACCGAAAATGTGTGGCCGCGTCAGCTACAGCCAGACCAACTGCTCCACGCCGCGACCAGCTCTTCACCGACCGCCGCCAGGACCGTGAAACGAATGGTTCGCCCCGCCAACGCGAGCGGCCACAAGTGCCAGAACCGAGCGCCGAAGGCCGAGCCCAACGTCATCAGCGCGACGAGTGGTGGGACGCCGGTGACGGCAGCGACCGACGAGACCGACAGATATCCGGTAGTCAGGCGGCGTTCGTAGCGCATCCGGAGGGCTTCCACCTTGCGGGCGAGCCACGACCAGCGTGCCACTAGACGGCTCCCGCCGTGGTAGAGGATGACGTACATGACGCATTGCCCGAGCGCGGCTAGAAGGCCGATGAGCAAGGGATGATAGCCCAGCGATCCGTAGTACATGGCGCTTCCCTCGGCGCTCACGAACCAGAAGACACTCCCGACGAATCCGATGGGCACGAGGACCAGAATCTCCACGGGCGGCATCCTGCCACTCGCATGCAGTTCTGACTATTCCAGTTCCTCACCGGGCATCAGCTGCTCACCACAGTGAGGGCAGAACCCGAAGGTCTCCTGGTCTTTTCCGCGCTTCTTCTCCCGCATCGTCTCGAGAAAGCCAGCGGACAGGATGCCGGTAGGCAGGGCCACAAAGCCCACGCCACACAGGATGATGATCGAGCCGACGAGTTTCCCCGCCGCCGTGATCGGATACACGTCGCCGTAACCGACGCTGGAGAGGGTGACGATGGACCACCACATGCTCTGGGCGATGCTCGGGTAGCCCTCGGGCTGCGCGTCGTGCTCGATGAAGTAAATGAGCGACGAGCAGAGGATGAGCAGCATGACCAGCACGAAGCCGGTGATGGCGAGCTCTTCTTTCTTGCGAGCGAACACGCCGGTGAGCGTCTTCATCGCGTGGGCGTACCGGCCGATTTTCAAGATCCGTACGAGGCGGAACATACGGATCGCGCGAGCGATTCGGGTATCCACGACCTCGATCAAGTGCGGCAGGAAGGTCGGCAAGATGGCGATGATGTCGATGATCGCCATGGGGGTGAACGCGTAGCGCACGCGGCCGAAGGGCCGCGCGAACCGCGGATTGAGCTTACAGACCCATAGGCGGAGGATGTACTCGATGGAGAAGATCGTGGTGGAGAACCACTCGAAATAGACAAAGAACCCCTGATGATCAGGGGTGAACACGGCCTCGTAGTCGACCCCGAGCCCCTTGTCCTGGATGGCGATGGTCGGCCACGGCTCAGTCTCGAGCATGACCGCCATGACGTTCGCAGAGATGAGCAAGATGATCAGCGAATCGATGAGCTTGCTGTCATCGTCACCGGGATTGAGTGCCCGGTTGATCCTGGTCTTCAGCGTTTCTTTCTGTACTTCGACCAAGCGGCGCGACTCCGGCAAACACCTGTTAGGGTTCGAGACAAGGCTCGACGAGCACCTGCTGATAGTCAAAAAAGTCGTTCAGTGTCCGGCATGTTCCCGCCGCAAGCGGGTCGGCGGCGGGCCGAACGGCGTCGCGCCCACAGCAGGCAACGGGCCCCCCCCGTCCCCCTGCGCGGCACAGCATCGCGCCGAGGCGAGGGCCACCGGCGCTCAAGAGTTGGGCACCGTCTTGGCGAGGTGCTCGTCTGAACGCTCGAGCACACCGAGGAGATGGTGGCACGCCGCGACGACGGCATCCGGCTGCTCCATCCCTGGACGACTCAGCCCATCCAGGGCCTGACGAAGGGGCTCCAAGAGCTCCGAGCCCAGCTCCGAGTCCTGCTGCAAATGCTCCAGGTGGTTCGCCGCATCCACGGCGAGCGCCGCCTGCGCCCGGGCCAAGATCAGCATCAGGCGAGAGCGCGGCTCGCGCGGCGTCGCGGCGACAGCCTCACCGAGATGGAACTGAGCCTGCATCGCGTTTCCGAGCATCAACAACGCCCAACCGCGGATCCTCGGCAGGGCCGGCCCATCGGCCCCATCTTGCTCCGCACGATGAGCGATGACCATCGCGCGGCGCGGCAAGCCCGCCGAGAGCATGAGCTGCGCCCGAGCGATCCACAGCGGCACAAAGCGGCTGTACGGGCGCAGGGTCGCCAGCTCGGGCCCTCGACACTCATCACACTCGATGGGCCCCTGGAGGGATCCCTCCGCCAGGGCGAGCTGCGATCCACCCTCCAACCCCTCGCCGCAGCTGGGACAATGGAACGCGTCGTCGAGGCTGTTCATGACCGCGGCGATGTCGCCCAGGAGCGCAGGGGTACGGAAGACCATCTCCGGGACGATCCGACCGGCGATGCGACTCTGGATCGCCGCCTGAGCCAACACCCGGGCCGCGCCGTCTTTGCTCAACTCCCCGACATAGCGGTCGGGCCGCTCACTGGCCTCTTCGTCGAGCACCAGCAAGAGGTCATGGAGCTCATGCTTGTGCATCGACATCATCGGAGCAGCCGCGACGATTCCACGACGTTGACGTTCGATGACGGCGGTGAAGACATCGTAGCGATCCGCCTGGCCGGCGCACGCACGGAACCAAATGATGGTCGCTCGGCGCGCGTCGTAACCAATACACACCTGGGGTTTTGCTTCGGAAGCGTTCAGGCTCATCCCATCCTCGCGTTGGTAGTCGCTCGGACGTAGGCTAGGAGCGGCGTTGAGGGCTGTCCAAAAAGTTGGTCACCTATTACCCAGGCGGGCCTCGACCCTTGCGTCCTTGGCTCTATCAGCGTTCTAATCGCGCCTATGAGCACTGTCGAGACCCTCGTGGGCGCCGTATACGAAGGCCGGTACGCCATTGAACGCGTGCTGAGCATCGGCGGGATGGGCACGCTGTTCAAAGCCACCCAGCTGGCTGTGGCCCGCACGGTGTGCGTGCGCGTCGTCAACCCCGAGAAGGTCCCGGACCCCACCAAGGTGGAGCGTTTCATCACCGAGGCAAGGAAGCTGGCAAGCTTTAGCCACTCCAACGTGATCGACCTCATCGACTTCGGCCAGGACGACCAGGGCCGACTGTTCCAAGTGCGCGAGTACCTCGAGGGAGAGCGCCTCTATCAGCTCATCGAACGGGAAGCTCCGCTAGCTGCTGAACGCATCGAGCATATCTGCGCCCAGATCCTCGACGCTCTGGCGGAGGCACACGCGCAGGGCATCGTGCACAGGGACCTCAACCCCCGGAACATCTTCGTCACGACGATCGGGACCCGCAGCGACTTCATCAAGCTGCTCGAGTTCCGGCTGGCGCACGGGCGTGACGACACCTGGGTCGAGCGAGAACCCGAAAAGCCTCACTACAAACCGCCGGAGCTGATCGACGACGCGAACATCCCCGTCGACGATCGCTGCGACCTGTACGCGCTGGGCTGCATCCTCTACCAGATGCTCACCGGGCACGTGCCCTTTGCGTTCTCGACCCGCGCCGACGTGGCGCGGGCCCATCTCCACGAACCCCCGCCGCCCCCCTATGTCGCCGGCCAAGCGGTGCGCGGGAGGTTGGTCGACCTGATCATGCGATGCATGCAGAAGTCACCCGACGACCGACCAGAGGATGCGGCCGAAGCGCTGTCTATCCTCCGCACTGGCACTGCACCGCTGTTGGCGGCGGGGAAAGTGGACAGCAGCCCCACCCAGCAGCCAGCGGTCAGCGCGTCGACGGACCCCTTGGCAGACACCGCTGAGGATCTGTCGGACCTCAACACCCAACCGGAGCGCGGCATGGGCACGGGGCCGCTGCTGCGGCACCAGACGGCCACGATTCGTCACTCCGGTGATGGCCGCGTCCAGATGGAGGCCGACTGCGACCTGCCGGGGGCTGGCGGCTCCGCCGTCTCTCATCACGAGCCCAAGCGGCGGGTGCTTCCGTTCATCCTCGGCGGGGTCCTGCTGGGTGGGGTCGTGCTAGCGGGCGTGGTGCTGCTCGGCGAGAAGATGGACGGTGCCGTCAGCGACCACGTCGCGACGTCGGCCCGCGCACAAGAGATCCTGGAGGCGCCC
>JAAZYN010000012.1:13307-17530 GCA_014239625.1 Myxococcales bacterium
TCATCGTCGCCGTGTCCACGCGGTAGAGCATGTCGGCGTGTTGGAGCTGGGTGTTCGCGCAGAGGCAGAGGTCGCTGCCGACGAGGCGGCCGGATTTGATCGTGTCGCCGGCGCGGGCCGACGCCGCGACGTCGTCAGCAGGCCCAGACGGGACAGCGGCGCCGTCGAGCGTGGACGCGGCGGCGATCTCGGACAGCTCGCCTCCGGGGCCACCTGACACGGCGCCAACGCCGCCTGTCGGCGCTAAGCCCTTTGCCGTCAAGGTGAAGATCGAGACGGTGCCCAAGGGAGCTATGGTCGTCAACGGCGCCAACGGAAAACGAGTCGCCACGACCCCGGCGACGCTCCAATTCGCGTCGGACCAACCCCCGCTGCTCCGACTGGAGCACGCCGGGTACCTGCCGGTCGAGTTGACGCTCTCGGCGACGTCGCGCGATATGAGGCTCGTGTTGGACAAGGCGCCGACGTCGGCGGCGACGCCGCCGACGCCCGCTGTCTCAGCGCCAGGGAAGCCCAACGTGACGGCTAAGAAGAAGAAGAAGAAGAAGAAGAAAAAGAAAAGGGTCCGCGGTGTCAAAGACCTGCTCGGTCCGTGACCGTCGCAGGCACAGCCACGATGCTGGACGCGCGGTATGGGCTGGCCGTCCTCCTCCTGTTCTCCACGGCGAGCTGCGCAGCCGACCCTCAAGCGGTGACGCCACCGACCGGCGCGGACGTAGCCGTCGACCCCGGTGACATCCCACGAGGCTTGGAGGTCCCGCTCGCTCGCGATGGGGCGGGGCTCCACGACGGCGCGACGCCTCGGGACACGGCCCACCAGAAGCCAGACGGCGACGTGGAGAGCCCGGACGCTCCGACGCCGGACACACCCCCGTCGGACGCCCCTGTGGCCTCCGGGATCCAGGCGCGCAGCTGCACACACATGTTCGCATACACCCCCCCGCCAGCGGACACCCCCGTGGCCATATACGTCCCGGCCTCATTCAACGGCTGGGACGAGACGGCGCTGCCCATGAGCCTGCAGGCGGATGGCTCCTGGCGCGTCGAGTTCGCGTACGACACCATCGCTTCTGGCACCCACGCCTATAAGTTCCGCGTGACCTTCGCCGACGGAGGGGTCGACTGGCGCCTCGACCCAGCCAACATCATGAAGCGCTTCGACGACGGCGTCGTGAACTCGAAGCTCATCGCCCCGGACTGCCATCGACCAGCGCTGGAGCTGCTGGAGCGGAGCGTCGACCCTGACACCGGCTCGATGACCGTGGAGGTCGCTGTGCGCAGCGGGATCAGCGGTGGGCTGGACCTCGCCAGCCCGATCGCGACTCACAACGGCGACAAGGTGGGGGGAGCCTGGGACGCCGAGCGAGGCAGCCTGCTCGTGACCCTCGACGGCTTGGCTGCGGGTAAGCATACGCTGCGGTTCGATGCGGCGGCAGCGGCTGGTCCGGCCGAGCCGCTGGTCACATCGGCCTGGTTCGAGGACACCCCGTTCGAGTGGCGCGACGCCGTGATGTACTTCGCCTTCGTCGATCGTTTCCGAGACGCCGATCCGAGCGGCACACCATCACCGTGCTCAGCAGCCGACCCGCTTGGCAACTGGTTGGGTGGCGACTGGCCGGGGATCCTCGAAAAGATCGAGTCGGGATACTTCGACAGCATCGGGGTCAACACGCTGTGGATCAACGCCCCGATGGATAACCCCGATGACTGTGTCCCGGGTATCGGCGGTTACACCTATACGGCTTATCACGGCTACTTCCCGGTAGATCTGTATGCGCCGGAGGAACACTTCGGCGACCTCGATGATCTTCGAGCCTTGATTATGGCTGCCCACGCGCGCGGTATCAGGGTGCTCGTGGACCTTGTCACCAACCACGTGTACGAGACCGCCGCGGAGTGGACGGAGCACGAGTTCGACGGATGGTTCAACACTCCCATCTACGTGTGCGGGTGGGATCAGCCGGAGACCTGCTGGTTCCAGAGCTATCTCCCGGACTTCGACTTTCGCGAGGACGCGGTGGTCGAGCACGTGACCGAGGCGGCCTTGTGGTGGGTCCGCGAGGTCGACGTCGACGGCTTCCGGGTCGACGCCGTAAAGCACGTCCACCCCCACCTTCTGCATACGCTGCGGGCCAAGCTCGACACCCACGTCGAGGCTCACCAGGACCTGCCGTTCTGGACCGTGGGCGAGACCTTCGTGGGACAATGGGGTGGGGGCAGCGACGGGTCTGCAGAGGCCACCATAAAGTCCTACATCGGTGACGATCAGCTGTACGGTCAGTTCGACTTCCCCTTGTACTGGGCCATCCTCAGCGCGCTGGGTCGACGAGAGGTCCCGATGACCGCCTTGGGTGACGTGCTGCTAGGGGTGGACAGCTATTTCGCGGGCGACCTCATGGTCTCGTTTCTCGGAAACCACGACGTGGCGCGCTATCTGTCCCACGCCAACGGCGACATCAACGACCTGTGGGGTAACGGAGCCACACAGCAGGGATGGGAGAGCCCGCCGGAACAACCCGCCGCCGATGAGCCATACAGCCGGCTGGAGATGGCGTTTGCGTTTCTCGCCGCTGGCCCCTGGGTCCCGCTCATCTACTACGGTGACGAGATCGGCCTGGCCGGAGCCGGTGACCCGGACAACCGGCGCATGATGCCGTGGTCGGGCCTCACTCCCAGACAAGCGCAGGTGCGCGCGAGGGTGGGCGAGCTGATGACCACCCGCCGCGCCAACCGGGCCCTACGCCGGGGCGCTCTGAGCGTACCTCACGCGGCCGCCGAGACCCTCACGGTGGTGCGCTCCGACGGCACCTCCGAGGCGGTCGCGTTCTTCAACCGGGGCACCTCTCCCGAGCCGATGTCCGCTGGCGTGAGCGCGACCGCCTTCGTCGACGCGGCGACGGGCGCGACGGTCACAGCGAGCGCCGGGATCATCGAGGTAACGGTTCCACCAGGACGAGCGCGACTGTTAACCACGTCCGACTGACCCGGCCAGCTGGTCGGAGTCGAGACCGAGTGGTGTCTTCGTAGTCACCGCCCCCCGCAAAGTTGCCCCTTCGGGCTATGACGTCGGTGGCGCTGTGGCCACGCAACCGCGCATGACCCCTCCCGCGAGCCCCGCCCCACCGACGAGCGCCGGGAGCCGCGCTGCCGCATCGAATCGTCCACGGTAGCGCCCGCGACTCAGCCCCCAGACCCGCCCCGCGATGACGCTGGGGCCGCGCGCGCCGCCGTCTCCACCAGGATCGGCGTGCCTTGTAGCCACTTCTTCAAGAGCTCGCGGTCCGCAGAGATCCTGCCAACCACCCGGTACCGGCTGTTTTCGAGGGCCGCTGAGCGCTCCGCTCGCTCATCGATGACGCAGCCGTCGGCGTGGGTGGGACACCCCTGCGCCGAGCTGTGAATGAAGCGACCACGGCCCCCTGCGACGTAGAGCAACCCCACGTGATAATCCAGACCCACGATGAAGAGTCCGTCGCCTTGCGCGTAGATCCCTTCCAAAAACCGCCGCAGGCTCACCTGCCGGAACCGTTTGATGTGGCCCGGCGTGGTTATCGTCGTGATGATCCGCTCGCTCGCTTGCTGTGCGAGCTTGACGCGTTCGACCATCAGACCTACGTGACGCAGCAGCGTGGTCACGAAGTAACCGCAGGCGATGACGCCGCGCCGGGGGACCTCTGAGACCCCGGAGAACCCCCAGCGGGTCCCGAGCCAGCGAGGCGCGAGCTGGTCCACGACCGCCGACTCGAAGGTCCGCCGCGCCGCGCGCAACACCCTCGCCCGATCCACGGGCTTGGTGACACGCGCCAATCGCCTCGCCAGCGCCAGCCGGTCAGAGTCGATCCGTGCGACCGCGCGGTGGTACGCTGCCGCCTCCTCCGCGGGGCGCCGCGCCTCGGCAGGAGGCCTGGCGCAGCCGATTCCAGCGAGCACAAAGAGCAAGCACCTCAAGCGAGTCGTCATGATGGCTCCGGGGATCTCTTCGACCACGTCGACACGCGACGGCGCTCAGCTATTCCCAGAGTTCGCTTGAACCCCGGCTCGTTCCGCGAGGGTCCGCAGTCGCTGGCAGGGGCCGGGGAGGCAGGACGGGCCGCGCCGCTTCGAGCCCGAAGGGGCCCCGCCAGGGTCGTCGCAGGGACGTCGAGAGCGGGCCACAGGCGAGCGAACACTGGGACTATCCCCGAAGTCTGACGGAGTTTGGCTGGCGTCGACAACGTCCAGCC
>JAAZYN010000130.1 GCA_014239625.1 Myxococcales bacterium
AAGGAGGCGTAGTGCTGCCGGGTGTGGCACGGACCGGAGGCGGGCAAAGTCGTACACCACGTACGTCGAGCCCGCCGGAGGGAGGTCGCACCCGGCAGCGCTGCAGATCCGCCGGTTGCAGCCGAAGGGCCATGAATTATCCGGGGTAGCTCGCTCAGCGCGACGGCGAGTAGCCTACATGCGCGGCACGCCGTGAAATCGCCTCATGGAGCCGGTCGGTTTGGTTGAACGCGAGATTCGCCAGGCGATTCGTTGCTGGCCAGGCGCGAGACCGAAGTCGTAGCAGCGTTACGTCGATGTCGAGCGACGCCGCCAGCGGCGAAATCGCCCAGAGGGTCACGTTCAACCCATCTGACCGGCGGAATCAGTGGTCGCCGCGCCCCGACGCTCCCGGCAGGAACTCGCGAATACCGAAGTCGATGTTGACCCAATAGAGCTCATCGGACGCGGGCCCGAATGTGATGTCCGCGTTGAGGCGGCGACCGAACGCTTCGATCATCTGTTGCCCGAAAGAGGCCGGCCGTACTCCCCGACCCGGAGTGGTCGAACCGCCGACACGGTTTCCAACGGCCATGTGAACGCCGCGTTCAGAGAGGCGGACCGAGACGCGGAGATCCCAAGGTGAGGCAGGGTCAGGCTCTGTGCTCGTCCCGTGCTTCAGCGCGTTGGTTACAAGCTCGTTGAGGATCAGAGCGATTGTAACAGCGTGCTCGATCTTGGCGAAGATCACCTCTACGTCGAAGCTCGTGCGGAGATCATGCCCTTGTGTACCCATTAAATTGGTCACGAGATCACGCGCATAGGCGCCCAGGTCGACATCCGTCAGGCGGTCTCGCGCGTACAGCTGCTCATGAACCATCGCGACACTCTCCACCCGGGTCGCGCTCTGACTGAAGGCCGTCGCTACGGCGGGGTCGGAGAAGTCGTGCGCTTGGAGGCGTAGCAGGCTGCCTGCCATAGCGAGGTTGTTTTTGACTCGGTGGTTGAGCTCGCGAAGCATGAGCTCACGTTCAGAGAACAAATCATGGACTTCGAACAACTCGACGATGAGCGTGAGCGCCTGGCCTATTTTTTCGAGCGAATCCGTGATCGGCCGGGGCCACCCCTCATCCATCCTGGTCGCCACCGACAACACGTGGACCGCGCCCCGTCGTGTTCGCATCGGAACCGCCGCGTAGTCCGTGGCGCCGTCGCCGAAGAGCTTCGTGAGAAATGGATACGTGCTGACGCGTTCGGTCTCATGCTTGGACACCGCGAGCGGCTCGCAGGTCGTCATCACGGTGTGGAGTGGGCTGGCCAGGTGTTGGGGAAGGGCCGCGAATCCGGCCGGCACGAAGACGCGCTCGAGGGCGTCGGGGGCCGCCATCCGCCACACCAGCTGGTGCCCGTCGAGGGCGGTCGTTGTGGGCAAAAAGGCGAGCGAGACACGTGACGGCTCGAGCCCCATCTGTTGCAGCGCTCGGCACACGAAGCTGAAGGCTTGTTCCCGAGTGTCGAAATCTGGCGCCCGCCGGATGAGCGCCTCGAAGAGCCTCTGGGCTCCAGCACTCACAGCGCTGAGGAACTCCTGCGTCATCCAAGCCGTTTCGACAAACTCAACCCCATCGGAAGGTCGCTTCCCCCTCAATCAACCCAAGAGACCAGAAGCTCTCTGGATGCTGCTCGCCCTATCCTGCCATCAGACTGTCCTGGAGTCCCGCGCGGAGATGACGCTGCCATCGTCCCGCAGCTTCCGTGACGTGGGGCTCTACTGATGCAGCCGAGGGGTGCTTGGCCGTCCCTCGGCGCGAGAGGCCAACGGTTCACCTCTGGTCCTCCGCGCAGGGCGGGCCAAGGTCATCATAGGTGAAGCCGTTGGGGTAACTGCGGTGTGCCTGTTGGGTGCGCAGGCGCGCTCTCCGACGCTTCGGAAGCATCTGCATGGCGCGGGCGCGCCCACGCATAGCCAGGGTCACGGTCGCCAGCATGGCTCGGCTCGGCTCGGGGTATCCGAAGGCCCCGCGGAGTGGCTCGTCCAACATCGCATAGATCGCTCCTGCGCCAAGCGGACGGAGGGGCCGGGGCAACCAACTCAAGAACAGATCCCGGCAAGCCGCGCCCACCCGCGCCGTCGTCTCGGTGCGCCGAAAATGGGCCTCTTCGTAGGCACGGCTCCACCGCTCGAAGGCGTCATAGCTATCCGGGACATCCCGGATACCCATCCGCGTGGCGATCTCACACCAGCAGTAGTACATCGCGAGCCGCTCGTTTTCGTGCATCCGCCGCCAACCAAAGCGCGCGTTCCAGCGAATCGGCTCGAAGATGAACGTCGACAGCACATAGAGGAAGTCGTCGTTGGCGATCTCGAACCGGCCGTGCATGCGGTTCATTCGCCTGAGGGCCTCCTTGCCGGTCGGGCTGTCGTAGCCGTCCTCCAGCAGCGTGCTCACGATGAGGTCCGTGTCGTCGTAGCGCTTCTGGGGGCGGTTGTAGAACTCCCCCGTCCGGTCCAACAGATCGGCGATGCTGGGGACAGCGAACGTCCGGAACAGGGCCAGCTCGAGCGCGCGCGTGATGTCGAACGGGAACTCGAAGGCGGTGTCCAGGTAAACGATGCGCTGGTGATCCCGCTCCGGATCCAGCGTGATGATCTCGTCGAGGTGTCGCGATCCCATGGCCCGGCTCACGCCGCGTCCAGGGCCTGGCGAGTCGCGTCCACGAGGCGCGCAAGATCGTCACCCGAGGTGCCGCCTTCGTTGGCGATGCACTCGATGAGTGAGCGCTCCTCCGGCGCGACCCCGCTGTTGGCGTAGGCGACGGCGATGGCCAGGGCGAGGCCTTCATTCATCGCGCCCTCCTTACTCAGCCTCCGGGCCAGCGCGCGGGCGGCGTTGCCGGCGCCGCCGCTCCCGAGCCACGAGGCCGAGCGCTCGACCCGCTGGCGGACCGTGTCCGCGTCGCCCGCGTCGCCCGTGTCGCCCAGGGACGCGAAGATCTGAGCCAACACCGCCACCTCGAAGTCATCGATCTCGCCGTCCGCGGCAGCCACGAGCACGCCGATGTGGGTCACCAGCTCCGCTACTTCGTCCTGGCTCACGCCCGTGGCGGCGTCACGGATGGCTCCGACCATGGCAGGGACGGCGCGGCTGATGCGCTCTGTGGCGTGCAACGGCGGCAGCCGCCAGGCCCGGCGAATCTCGGTGGGGATTCGAAAGGCCGCCTTGCGGCCCCCGGTGAAGAGCGCGCCGCCCTGATTCAACAACGCCCAGCCGAGCTTGTTGGCGATCGAGTTGACCACCCGCGAGCGCCGCTGGATGCCCTCCGTCAGACGACCGAAGAGCCCTCCGCTGCTGGACACGATCTCCCAGCGGGAGTGAGGGATGGCGAGCATGTCGCAGATCTTGTCTCCCACGAGGTAGCGCGCCATGGCGTAGACTCCGCCGTGAAGCATCTTACCTGGCATCAGGCCCGTGAACACGTCCAGCAAGGCGCGGGTCAGCTCGATGCCCTCGGGGGAGGGCTCGAAGTGGCGCTCGGCGATCCGGTCGACCAGCGCGATGGCCTGCGACACCGAGCGCGGGATGACCTCGTCGGGGATCCCCAAGAGCACGCCGACCACCCGCCAGAAGTGCAGGAAATCTTCGGCTTCGTCGGGGCGGATGTTCTTTCCCAGCTTACCGATACTCTTGATCGGCGAGTGGGCGAAGCTCATGAGGGTGCCCAGGAGGTCTTCTTGGTTGGCGGGCACGCCGTAGGTCTCAGCGTCCCAGTCGTTCTCAGCGATCAAAAAGCGCGCCCCGGCGTGCATCATGCGAACCTTGAGCACCACCGGGATCCCACGGCCAGCCCCATAGAGCGCCCCCGGCTCCATGAGGGTGACCACAAACTGCGCCGTCTCCCCAAGCCGCCGCTCCGCGCCGCTGTAGCCCATGCGATCGGTGGTGTGGAGGGCCTTGACGCCTTTGGAGGCGGCGTAGCACTCGAGCAGGGACACGAGCCCGAGGGTCGCGGCCATCGACAGGCCGTGCTCCACGAACAGCGCGGACGCCCGGTCGATGCGCTCTTTATCCGCCCACTCCGGGAGCTTGGCCGTTCTTGCCAGCCACTCACGGAGCTGTGGCGGGAGGTCTTCGGGGATGGGCTGATCGTTGGAGTGGTAGGTACGCATAATGCGGTTGACGTCTTCGAGCTGCCGCCCCTCCATCAAGGCAGGCATGAGGGCGTCCAACTCGGGATCGCCGACTCTGCGGAGGCCATCCAAGAGGCCATCACTCCACAACATAGATGCATCCATGGGGTATCTTTCCTGCCGTGCTCGGGTGTGCGCGTGAACTGGCGAATACGGTGGCGCAAGATGGGTGGTCGCGCAACAGCGTACGGGCAGGCTAAGGGGTTCAATGCGCACCAACGAGCTTCCACTCTGGGCCGGATGGCGTGCCGGCGAGGAGCATGGCGCGGGTCCTCGTCGCGACGCCGCGACGCCGGGGGCCACGACCGCCATCGGGCAGATGCGGGCCCCAGCGAATGATGGGCTGGTCGAGTGCGTGAATGCCTCGGCTGTGGTTGGAACCGGCTCATGGCGACTCAGCTGCGTGCCTCCAGGGACTCGGTAGACCACCTGTCCAGTCTCGTCCTGCGTTTTTGGATGATGGGCCCGCTCAGGCTCGCGGAGCGCTCCGCTGACGGTGACCCCGACGTCGCCGAGAGGCTACCCGTCTTGCGCGAACGCGGGGAGGAGGCTCATCGCCTCCTCGACGAGCGCGTGGGAGGCCGGCGTACGGCTACCGCTGCTGGAGCTGGCCCGTTTCACACAGGAGACCGGTGCCCGACCGAGCACCCCCCGCGGTCGAAGAGGTGGTGGACTTGGCAGAGTGTACGCTGCGATTCTCCGCGCTCGCCGAGGTCACCCTTCGTGCCTATGACTCGACCACCACGACGTGGGCCGATGTTCCCTTCTCTGACCCACCGATCGAGAGCGTCGGTGAGGTCGAGGTCGAGCAGAGCCTCTGGAAGCTCACAGGCTTTGCCGCTGATGGTCGTTGGATCGAGTGGAGGTTTCGAGCGGTGGGGGCGGTCGTCCTCTCCGGCGCGACCAACGCTTGACAGGGCCGCAGGGGGGCCGCGGCCGCCGCAGGGGGGCACCTGCGTTCAACGCGATCCGCTGGTGGTCTCTGCGCTCGCGGGCTCGCACGACCTCGCGGAACAAACACGTCACTTGTCGGACGTCGCGACAAGTGACACGCACGGGCCGGCCCTGTTCGACGCCGCGCCCGGCTGCACCAAGGCTCAGGCTGCGATGGGTTGTCTTGGGGGCGCTTGGCCGTCATCGTAGATGGTGACAGCATCTCTGGAGGTTTCGACGTGACGCGTGGGAGATCATGGCCCGGGTGTGACCCGCGACAGAGGCTCGCTGTTACCAAGAATGCTCGCTCTCATCGCCGCGGCCGTGTGGTCGACCATGTCCCCGTCCGCGTTCGCCGCGCCGGTCACCCTCGAGACCTCCGCGCTGACCCTCACGGTGGACCCCGAGACGGGGCAGATGACCTCGCTGAAGCATATCGGTAGCGTTCAGGAGTACCTGACGCCGCAAAACAACCCGCTGTTTCGTCTCGGCACTCCGCAGCTGGACCCTGAAACGTGGAGCAGCTCAGCGTTCGTGCTCGTCTCGTCCAACACGGCCAAGCTCGACGGGGAGACGGTCCTCTCCGCCCACTACGCCGCTGACTCCGACGAACAGATCGCTGGTGTGGAGCTGCACATCACCATCGCGGCGAAGTCAGCGGAGCCCGAGCTCAGGTTTGAGATCACGTCGTTGATCAACGCTGGGATCATCGTGAACTGGGTGGAGTTTCCAACCCTCTTTCTGATGGAGACCCTGGGGGCCACCCACACCGACGATCGGGTCTTCTTTCCCGCAGGCGATGGCTCGGTCACCGCCGGTGAAGGGCTGAGAGACATCTACGATCAGAGCTCCGGCACGTGGAACAACCGGGTGTGGGCAAAACGTCAATACCCCGGCGCCATCTCCATGCAATTCATGGCCTATTTCGATGGCGACCACGGGCTCTGCGTCGCCGCCCAGGACGCCAAGGGGCGGGTGAAGGACTTCGGCTTCGACCACAAGCAATGGCCGCAAGTCCCCTACCTGGATCTGTTTATCCGCCGGATTCACCCCCATGAGGCCACCGTCGATATGGAGGAGCTGAGCTACCCCGTCGTCATCGCCCCTTGCGCAAAGAGCTGGCAACACGCCGCCGCCTGGTACCGGGCGTGGGCGGTGGCTCAGCCGTGGGCGACATCAGCCCTGGCTCTCGGCGGCAACCCGGCCTGGGTGCTGACGCGCCCGACGGTTGTCGAGGCAAACCTGAGGCCCCTGGGCAAGTGGCTGGGTGACGACAACCCGCCGCCGGGCACTCCGGTGAGCTCGCTCGGCGTCGACCCCTCCGCGATCATGACCCCGATAGACCAGTGGAACACCCTGGCAGATGCCTGGCAGCAGCAGCTCGGGACGCCCATCATGCCGCTGTTTCGGCACTTTGAGCGCTACGGCAATTACGTCATGCCCGACGCTCTGCCCTACTACTCTCACGCTCCCTACATCACTGACGCGAAGGCCTTCCCCAACACCATGACGGCGCTTCATGACGGTGGGCACTATTCCATGGCCATGGTCAATGGTCGCGACTGGGTCATCTCACGCCCGGAGACGCCTGGCGAGGCCTATTGGGTTCCCGAGTACGACGGCACGGTGGTGGGGTGCGACGGAACGATGGTGTCGTCCTGGGACGGTGACGTGTGTCTGTTCGGTTCGGCCACACCTCGCCCAACCGGGCCCGAGGTCGCGACGGTCGCGCTGACGAGTGCCGGGACACAGGTCTGCGCCACCGACGATGAATGTGTGAGCGCGGACACCTGTGAGGGCGGACAGTGCATTCACCGCCACCTCTCGTCGCACAACTGGGCCGGTCTGCGGGCCTACATGTGTGTGCATCATCCGTTCTACGAGCTGCTCCACACCGAGTTGGCGACGACGATGGCCAGCGATGGGCTGGACCTCTACGAATTTGACCAGTTCAATGGCGGCGGCGCCCGCGAGTGCTACAGCTCCACACACGGGCACGCGCTGGGGAGGGGGCGTTGGATGTCGGCCGACGTCGCGACCGCTTTGGAGACCGTGCGGAACGCCGGGCAGGCTAAGAACCCCGACTTTGCGTTGTCCATGGAGGACCCCGGGGAGCTGTGGCTTCCCCACGTGGACGTCTTCATGTGCCGGCCCAACAAGATCTACTCGTGGCCAGCGGTCAACGTCGGAGATCCTGTGACCAACACGTATTCCGAGCTCGTGCCCGCGTTTCAGTTCGTCTACGGCGGCCACGCGCGGTGCCTTCGCGCAGACCATCCACTCAACGCGGCTACGCCGTCCTCCAGCAGCTTCAACGAGCAACTCAAGGCGCTCCAGCTGGCTCGAATAGGAGCCTCCGGGTCATGGCTCGTGGCTCAGTTGGAGCTCTGGCAGCTCTTGAACGGCTACACACAGAACCAGACGCCGCTGCTCCCGGCGCCGGCCCAAGTTCACGGCCCTCACCTCACGCTCCTGACGAACCTGGCCCAGACCGACGCCGGCGTTGCGATGGAGTACTTCAACCACGGCGCCATGATCCCCTTGGTCATGGACAGCCCGATGATGACCTTCAATGAGCTGATCCCATCGCCACAAGGCGCGGTCACCGCCCCGAGGACTCTCCCAGCGGTGACGTTGTCTGCGTGGGAGGTCGAGGACGACGCGGGCGCTTCGAGGGCTGCGCTATATCTCGCCAACAGTTTCCTGGGAGGCGCGACGGTCGATGACCCCGCCACGCCGGGCATCGATGAAGCGACCGGGGTCGTGACCCTGGATATGCCAATGACCCTCGGCGCGACCACCTTCGAGGCTGCAGACCTTGTGCGGATCACCACCAACGGACAGGCCGTCGTGATTGAAGCTCTGTCGAACCTCCCGGTCATCGAGCTGGCCTCCCTCGACGTCGTCATGATCGAGTACGACATACCCGACAACTCCGACGCGACGGAGGGCGCTCCGGAGAGCGAGGGGGCTCCGG
>JAAZYN010000131.1 GCA_014239625.1 Myxococcales bacterium
CATGTCGAGGGACACGACACCTGGGACCGAGGCGTGACGGTCGGCCTCCAGCTCTACGCCGCGGACCACAGACGTACCGCCGCCAAAGGGGATCACCGCGACCCCCGTGTCGGACGCCCAGTCCAGCACCGCCGCGACGTCACCCTCGGTCTCGGGGTAGGCGACCAGATCAGGTGCCGTCGCGTAGTCCCCGCGGAAGCCTCGGACCACGTCGTGATACGCGCGGCCATGGGCGTGCAGGGCGCGCTCGAAAGGTGCCGCTGTGAAGCGATCACCGATGGCGCCCGGAGGCCGGATCCGCGCCGCGGGCATCCGCGCTTTCGACAGCGGGGTCGCGGCCTCGGGCCGTTGCATCGGAAAGCCGAGCATGGCCGTCACCAGCTTGCCGAAGTTGTTCAGCGCCGTGTCGCTCATGAGCCGGTCCGACCAGCCCCACGCCCAGTGGCTTCGCATCCGCTCTTGCATGGCTCCCGACGTTACTCGGGAACGGTCCCCACATAAAGATGCGCTACGCCGACAATCATCGCGTCCACGGACACGTCGGTGAGCCCGGCCGCCTCCATCCGCGCTGAAAACTCGTCGGCCGGGGGGAACGCGGCGACGCTCTCCTGCAGGTAGCGGTACTCTTTGGCGCCAGAGAGCCAGGCGCCGAGCCGCGGCACGATGGTGTGGACGTGAAATCGGGCCATCGCTTCCACCGGGCCGCGCCCCCGCGGTTCGCCAAGCTCGAGGACCACCACGCGGCCACCAGGGCGCACGGTGCGCACCATCTCACGGAGGCCGAGAGCACGATCGGGGACGTTGCGGATCCCAAAGCTGATACACGCCGCGGCGAAACGGTTCGCTGCGAAGGGGAGGGCCTGTCCGTCACCTTCGGTCAGGGTGATCCGGTCGCTCAGTTGACGTCGCGTGACCTTCGCGCGACCCACATCGAGCATCCCAGCGGACGGATCAAGCCCGATGACCGCCGCCGGTGTCCGCTTGGCGATGGCGAGCGCCACGTCGGCTGTTCCCGTGGCGACGTCGAGGACCTCGTCATTCGCGCTCAGCGGGCCGAGCGCGTCGACGAGTTTTCGGCGCCAGCGCCGGTCCAGACCCAAGCTGAGGATACGGTTGAGGCGGTCGTAGCGCCGCGCGATCTGGTCGAACATCGCGCCGCTTCCGAGGGTGTTCGTGGTAGTCGTCACGCGGCGTTTCTCCTGTTCATGGGGATCCCGAGCTGTCGTCCCAGCGCCGTCAGCTCCTCGAGAGTCAGCGCCTGCGGACCGTCGCTCAGCGCGGCGCCCGCGTTGGGGTGTGCCTCGATCATGAGGCCCTGCGCACCCACGGCCAGCGCGGCGTGGGCCAAGGGGGGGATGAGATCGCGCCGCCCTACGGCGTGGGATGGGTCCACGATGACGGGCTGCCCGTACACCCGGTCCAGCACCGCGACGGCTGCGAGGTCGAGCAGGTTTCGAGTGTGCCGATCGAAGCCCGTGATCCCGCGCTCGCAGAAGACCACCGCCGCGGCTCCTGCCGCGAGGAGGTGCTCTCCAGCGAGCAACCACTCGTCGATACTGGACGACATCGCTCGCTTCAGGAGCACCGGCAGGTGTGCCGGTCCGACGGCTTTGAGCAGCGCAAAGTTCTGCATGTTGCGCGACCCGATCTGTAGGATGTCTGCGTGCGTGGCTACGGCGTCGGTGTCCTCGGGGGCCATCACCTCGGTACAGACCAGAAGGCTGTGAGCGTCCGCGGCCTCGCGGAGCCATCTCAGAGCCTCCAGGCCATGCCCAGAGAAGCTGTAAGGGGACGTGCGAGGCTTGAACGCCCCACCTCGCAGCACCCGAGCCCCGGCGGCGCTCGCCGCAGCCGCTATGGCGTTCAACGAGTCTGGCCCCTCCGCGCTGCACGGTCCGGCGAACAGGACCGGCGCCACCCCATGGCCGAGCTGCACACCACGGCCCAGGTCAATGGTCCTGCGAGCCTGGGCGTCGACCAGGGGGTGTGGGGTGCCGGCGATAAACACCTCGGCGACGCCGTCGATGGCCAGCAGCTCGGCGGTCGGCACGCGTGGCGAAGGGCCCGTGACCTGGAGCCCCGCGCGGGTGCCCGTCTCGAGGCGCCTGGTCCACAAGCCCAAGGCAGTCAGTCTGGCTTGGACGGTGCGGGCGTCGGCGTCGGGTTCGAGGGTGATGAACGGGGTAGACATCTGGACCTCCTATCGGATGCGAGACACGCAGGCATCGATGACGGATTCGAGGGCACGTCGGGCGGTGGAGTGGGGGAGTGCGCCGAGGGCCATGCGGGCCGTGTCGGCGAACCCCTGGGCCCGGCGTGTGGTCTCGTCGAGACATCCCGTCGCCAACACCGCGTCGCGGAGCGTCAAGACGTCGACGTCACCGCGGCCTCGAGCGCACTCGCTCAGCCGAAGCTCCAGCTGCGGGTCCCGCTCGCAGGCGACGATGAGGGGCCAGGTGAGCTTCCCCTCGCGGAGATCCGACAGCGTGTTCTTACCCGTGACGCACGGCTCGCCCGCGAGATCGAGGGTGTCGTCGACCAGCTGGAACGCGATCCCCAGCGCCCGGCCGACGTCGCCCAACCCATCGACGACCTCGTCGGGCTGCGCCCCGGCGCGCGCTCCGGCGCGCATCGCCCATCGGAACAGGGCCGCGGTCTTGCCGTCGATGACCTGCATATACAGGTTCCGGTCCGCCACGAAGGTGCCGCGAAGCCTCAGCTGGAGCGCCTCCGCCGCCACCATGTGGCTGATGGTCTGAAGCAGCTCGTCGAGGGCCGCTGACTGGCCCGTGCCCCGGACGCGCTGGAGGGCAGCCACGAGGAGCTGATCACCACCCAGGACGCTGGCGGAGTTTCCGTAAATCATTCTGGATGTCGAGGCGCCTCGTCGCTCGGTTCCCTCATCGAGGACGTCGTCGTGAAGCAGCGTCGCGGTGTGGACCAGCTCGGCCGCGACGGCGATGTTGCGCACCACGTCCGGGTCCGCGGTGGCGCGGCCCGTACGCGAGGCGAGGTAAACTGCGAGCGGTCGAACCCGCTTGCCGGGAAGCGCGAGGAGGTGGTTGGCCGCACGGTGGGCGAGGTCATCACCGGCGCCGGCGTCGGAGAGATCCCGCTCCAGGTCTCTCAAGTCGTCGGCCAGCCAGCCTCGAATGTGGGAGAGTCGCTGGGCCAGCGGGAGTGCGCCGCCACGTCGGGCGGCGGCGTCCAGATTGGCGAGGACAGTCGATGTCGCGGTAGCTACACTCACGGGTGTACTCCCTGCAAATGTCGGCGAATCTCGGCGCGATCAGCCTTGCCAGAGGCTGTCCGAGGGACCGCGTCACAGGATGTGATCACGACGCGGTCCGGGATCTGAAAGTGGGGCAACCGCTCCCGGCAAAACCGGCGCAGTGCCTCCCGGTCAATCGAACGCGAGACCCCCACCCAGGCGGCGGGGCGATGACCCCAGCGGGGGTCGTCGACGGGGACAACCGTGGCCTCGAGCACCGCCGGGTGTTGCCGTAGCGCGGCCTCCACGGCCGCCGGCGCGATGTTCTCGCCGCCACTGATGATGACGTCGTCGGCGCGCCCCTCGACGACGACCCGCCCGCGCGTGTCGAGGTACCCGCGGTCGCTCGACAAGAACCCGCCGGCAGGTGCGATCGGACCTTCGATCAGGAGGCGACCGCTTTGGGTGGCGCTGACCTTGGTGAACGGCAGGGGCGTGCCGGAGTCTGGCCGGGCAGCCGTGTCACCAGGGGATCTCGTCGCGACCTGCGACGCGGTCTCCGTCATCCCCCACGTCAGGGCCACCGGCGCGTCCAGCTCGCGGGCCGCGGCGAGCAGCACCTCGGGGCAGCGCTCGCCGCCTACCAGCAGGGCGCGCAGGCTCTTGGGGAAGGGCGCCTGGCGAAGGTCCAGCAGGCGCCGGAGCATGTCGGGCACCAGCGAAACGAGGGTCACTTCACCAGCGTCGATGAGGGCGGAGGTCCGCGCCGGATCGAAGCGCGGGTGAATCAACGCTCGGGTCTGCAGGGCGCAACAGCGCCACAGCACCGACAGCCCACCCATGTGATGGAGTGGCAAGCAGCAGAGCCATCGATCGTCGGGCGAATGACCTAGCCGCACCGCGGAGCCGAACGCGCTGAAGACCAGCTGTGCGCCTGTCAACAGCACCATCTTCGGGGTGGCTGTGCTGCCGCTCGTCATGAGCCCGACGCGCGGGTCGTCGAGGTTCCAGTCGACCGCTGGGGCGGCCTCCATGGTCGGGCCTAGCCGGTCAGGGTCCAGCCAGCGCTGCACCCCGTGCTGCGAGCTCATCTGGGCCGAGCCTGCGATCACCGGGACTGCGCCCAGCCACCATGCCGCCCACCAGGCACGCACGAACTCGCGAGTGCCGGTCGACACGAGCCCGATCCGATCGCCCTCACTCACGCCCTGGCTCCGAAGCAGGCCAGCCGTCGACGCGACCTCCCTGGCCCACTCAGCTGCGGTAAGCCGCTGCTCATCCCAGACCAGCACCACGTGCTCGGGCCGGGCGCTGGCAAGGGCGGCCAATGGGTTGGGGATCCGAGTCATGCCGCGGCCTCCTCTCGTGGCTGGGCGGCGTCGGCGAAGCACCGATCGGTGTCGATCCCCGAGCCCCACATGGCGCTCCCGGACATGGCGGCCTCGATCTGAGTCAGCGCGCGCTGCCCAGCGTGACTCTCGAGGGCGTGACTCAAGATCACCCGCATGCCATGAGCTTGGGCGCGCTGAGCCATGGAGAGGGTCTCGAAAAAGCCGCCGCAAAGCGTGGGCTTCAGCACCACCGCGTCGGCCGCCCGGGCGTCAGCGATCCGATCGATGTCGGCCACGGTCCGCGCGGCCTCGTCCAAGGCGATCGCGACCCCATGACCCCGCAGCGCGGCGCTGCCTTCCAGGTCGCTGGGGTTCAACGGCTGCTCGAGCAGCTCCACCGCGTGGCGCGCGAAGAGGTCCACCGCCCGCCCGGCGGTCTCTCGGTCCCAGGCGCCGTTGGCGTCCACGCGCAGACGAATCGCAGGGTGAGCGCGCCGCAGGGCCTGGATCTCTTCGAGGTCCGCGCTCAGCGGGCGCCGCCCCACCTTCAGCTTGAGGGCCCCGTAACCTTCGGCGACAGCCGCCGCCACGTCCTGCGCGCACGAGATCACGGCTTGGCGATGGACGGCAGCGGGGGGGTAGGGGCGCAACAGTCGCGCCACGGTCGCTCCTCGCGCCGCCGCGGCGAGCTCCAGCATGGCGCTGTCGGCAGCGAAGCGCGCTGACGGCGTGGTCAGGCGCGAGGTGAGGGCCGCGATCGCGTCGAGCCTGGGGACCCAAGGGCAGCGCAGGAGGTCTGTCGTCCATCGCGACGCATCGGCGAGGGCGTGGTCCAGCGATTCCTTCGAGAACCCTGGCAGCGGGGCGATGTCGCCCACCCCTCGACGTCCCGAGTCGTCCACCAGGACGAGGCAGGCGCCCCGGCGGCTCTGGGTCGGCACGTGCGCAGCGTTGCTCAGAGGCCTGGTCCACGGTACGAGCCTGGCTTCGACGACCTTCATCTCGGCCCCCCGAGGTTGCCGAAGGCCCCGATCACCATCGCGGCGACCAACGCCAGGCCCGCCGTCGCCCCCAACATGGGGTTGAGATCGCGACCATCCCGGCGCCGCACCTGCCGATCCAGAGCGAAGGCCAAGGGCGTCAACGCCAACGACGACGCCCAGCCCGGCGCGACGACGCCCAGGAGCGCAGCTATCGCCGGCGTGAGGGTGCCCACCGCGAGGAGCACGGAATATTGAACGCGCGTCGCCGCGGCCCCGAGGCGAACGGCCAGGGTGCGTTTGCCCACTTTGGCGTCGCCTCGCCGATCTCGGAGGTTGTTGACCACGAGGATCGCGGTGACCAGCGCGCCCACAGCGACGCCACCCACGATGGCTCCGGCGGAGACCCTCCGCGCCTGAAGCCAGTAAGTGCCGATGACCGCGACCGGGCCGAAGAAGACGAACACCACGACGTCGCCGAGGCCCAGATAACCGAGCGGCCAGGGCCCCCCGGTATAGGCCACGGCGCTGACCACGGCGGCGGCGCCGATCGCTGCCAGCACCCAGCCCGCGTGCATCACCAGGTAGAGCCCCGAGGCGCATGCCAAGGCGACGGTGACGACCGTGGCGGTGGCGACCTGGCGAGGCGCGAGCCAGCCCATCTGGCAGGCCCTCGGAGGACCCAGGCGGTCGGGGCCGTCCGCGCCACGCTGGAAGTCGAAGTAGTCATTGGCCAGGTTGCTCGCGAGCTGCAGAAAGAGCGCGGTGACCACCGCGGCCGCGGCGATGTCTGGTCGAAACACGCCGTCCTGCACCGCGAGGGCCACGCCGAGCCCGACGGGCGCCAACGAGGCCGGCAAGGTCTTGGGCCTCGCGGCAGCCATCCAGGCCGTCGCGCTCATCGTTCACCCCGCCGCAGACGGGAGTGGACGGTGGCCAATGCCCCGCGGCGGGTCCGGAGACTCAACTCCGGATCGACGCGGGCGACCACGAGGCTGCTCTCCTTCCTGGGCAGCTCATCGTGCAGGGCCGCGTAGAGCTCTTCGGTGCTTGTGGCCTCTTGCACCCGGAGGCCACAAGCGCGGCCGATGGTCGCGATGTCGGCTCGCGCGGCCTCCGACGTCGCCAGGCGCTCTTCGAACCATCCTCGTCGGTGGTGTCGGGCGATCGGGAGGTGTTCGAAGATCCGCCCGCCGGAGTTGTCCACCACGACCAGCGTCACGTGTGCAGCGGTGGCCGCCGCGAGCGGGAGGGCGCCGAGGTCGTGGAGGGCCGTGACGTCTCCCATGAGGGCGGCGGTGCCCGCCGACGGGGCCCCCAAGGCCAGCCCGATGGCCGTCGCGATGTGTCCGTCGATGCCGTTGACCCCGCGGTTTGAAAATACGCGGAGGTCCAATGTTCGCGGCCGCACGAACAGATCCAGGTCACGGATCGGCATGCTGTTACCGGCGAACAGTTGGTTGCCGTCGTTCATCGCGTCGACCAGGGTGCAAGCCACGGCCGCCTCGGAGAAGCCGTCATCGCACGCCACGGCGAGCGCAGCTGTGGCCTGTCGGTCCCCGGCCCGCCAGGTGCTCATCCACGCGGGGTCCGCGAATCCAGGGCGGGACAGCAGCGGCCCCACCGCGTTGGCGAAGTTCGCCGGCGTGCTGACGACCAGCTCACCACCGTTGACTGCGGGGTCGAACCACCGGCCGCTGGCGTTGACGTGAATGCGTTCGGTCGCCTCCCCAAGGCTGCAGAGCCACTCCCACACCGGGCGCGCCACGGGCTCTCGTCCGAAGCGCAAGACCAGGTCCGGCGCGTCGAGGGCCGCGCGGAAGCTGGGTGAAGAGAGAAGCGCCTCGTGAGTGGTCACCAGGTGGCCCCGCCCCGCGAACCGCAGCCCGCTGGTGATGTCGGTGAGGACCGGCCACCCGAGGCGCTCCGACAGCTCCAGGACTGAGTCCGCATGCAGCTCGCGCCCAACCCGGGACCCGCACACGATGAGCCCCCGGCGCGCCAGCAACAGACGGTCTGCCAGCCGCCGCGCGTCGAGGTCGCCAACCGTCGGGGCCGAACGGCTCACTCGGCGGTCGCCTCCCGTCGGACTGGCCGGGTCTACGTCCGGATGCCACAGGGGCTCGCGGAACGCGGCGTTCAAGTGCACGGGGCCGGGGCGCGGCCCCGCCGCCGTGGCCACGAGATCCGCCACCGCAGCCGCGGTCCACGCCACCGATTGCTCCGAATGCGGGGCTTCGAGGGTCAACGCTTTGCGCACGTAGGGCGTCAACATGGCGTGCTGGGCGAGGGTCTGAGGCGCGCCGAAGCCGTGGCGCTCGATGGGGCGATCAGCGCTCACGAGCACCAGGCCGATGTCGTCCTCGCAGGCCTCCAGCACCGCCGCGTCGAGCACCTCAAGGTTCTGCAGAACAGCGGCATCTACCGTGCCGTCGGAGCGACGCGGCAGCGATCCGACCGCCACCCAGGCATCGGGGCACAACTCCGGATCGA
>JAAZYN010000132.1 GCA_014239625.1 Myxococcales bacterium
GCGACTGCGCTCGATCGAGCAGCTCCTCTTCGGAGGCTGGAGGGAGCACGAGCGTCGTGGCGAGGGACCAAAACAGTGCTCGAAGGGGCCTCGACACGGGCCCGCGATGGCTCCCTCGGAGCAGTCCGGGGAGATGTTGCTGCCGCACTCGTCGGCGATGCAGAGGCTGAGCCCGACCCAGGCGAGCTGTGCCTGCTGAGTCCCCGACTCGATGCAGCCGAAGACGCAGGCGTGATCGCTCGGCGAACAGGTCGAGATGCACGCCGAGATCTGTGAACACGTGTCGAACCCGACGCTGTCGAAGTAGCAGCCGATGTATTGAAGTCCGCACTGTTGACTCACGCAGGTGAGGCTGTCGCAGCCGCTGTTTTTGACGCAGGCGTCCACGATCGCGAACTCGGACTGGACCAGGACGCTCGTGTTGAGCAGGCACGCGTCCGCACACTCGCTGATGTCCCCGCCGATTTTCACGCAGGTGCTCTGACACTGGAGAATGTCGGCGCAGCTCTTGCCCACACCGCATGTCCCCGTGTCCTGGAGACAGGCCTGCGCGTCGTCGCAGGCGCCGCACGAGCCGCCGCAGCCGTCATCACCGCAGTCGCGGTCCGCGCACTGCGAGGTGCACTCCGCCTGGCAGGTGCCGTTGTTGCAGAAGAGGGTGTCGGCGCAGACGCCGCAGCTGAAGCCGCAGGAGTCCACACCACACTCGCGAGAGCCGCATGGTTTGAGGCAGACGCAGCCCGTGCCCTCGCAGATGTAGCCGTCCGGGCAGGACAGCGACACCTTCCAGGCTGCGTCGACGCACTGCTCGACGTTACCTCCCTTGCACCGCAGGTTGCCTTCACTGTTGCAGAAGCTCTGGGGGGCGTCGACGGCGAACGCGTCCGGCGCAGGCGGCGCGACCACGCGCTCGATGTTCAGGCACGCAGGCGCGCAGAGCAGGAGGGCGCACCCCACGGCGAACGCCGTGGACCGCTTTGGGTCTGGGCGGGCTGCTTGCATAAGTCCAGTGGTGACGAGAAGCTGACTGTGCTCCGAAGCTTACATCGGCTCGACGCACAAAATACAGGCCACAGTGACGCGCGCCCTTCGGTCACAGCGCGTCTGGGTCTTCCACGCTGAGCTTGGAGCGCCACAGCACCGCCACGGTCAACGCAGAGAGCAGACACGCCGCGCCGAAGGCATCCATCGCGTACCGGGTCTCTACCAGCGCGATCGGCTGCAGCGCGAAGAAGCACAGCGCGGGGCCCAGAAATCGGCTGTCGAACGCGAACCCGCAGACGCCGAAGCCCGCCCACCCCATCAAGATGGCGTGCAACGTGGTCTCGTCGATGGACTCCCGGACGGTCGTGTGCACGTCCGCCGGCAACAGGAACGCGATGAGCCATTGGGCGGACCAGGCGAGGCTGACCACCAGCAGCGCGTTGAGCATTCGCCGCGCCACACGGCGGGTGGCCAGGCTCTTCATGGCGACCAGCCGAACCAACGCCACGAATGCTGCTCCGCCTCCTGCCAACACCAACAGTTGCTCGTAGTCGACGTCTAGCGCGCCCTTGCTGTCGAGCACCGACAGGATGAAGTAGCCGATCCCTAGAGAGATGAAGAGCAGCCCGGTGGTGACTGCGGCGATGGAGGTGCCCGAGGTGGAGTCGTCCATCGCCAGGTCCATCCGGATCAGGCGCTGTTCCTCCTCGGCTTTGCGCTGTCGTAACTCGTCGAGTCGCGTGTCGAGGTGGGGGCGCCGCTCCGGCAGCTCCGCGAGGACCGCCTCCGCCGAGCTCGTCGCTCCACGACGCAGCTCGTAGCCGACCATGGTCTCGATGGCACGCTGCAGCCCACGCTTGGCCAACGGGTTTTCCGCCCAGGTGCGCAGCGCCTGCTTGAAGCCGAACCGCGCCTCGCTGAAGAGGTTGTTGAGCTGGATCTGCTCTTCGGCGTCGAGCTCGCCGGGGGTGTCGCCGAGCAGGTAGCGCATGGCCTCGAATCGCCCCTGCGCCTCCACCGCCAGCTCGCGCGACGACATGTGCCCCATGTAGCGAGCGATCGCGTCTCGCAGCGCGGCGACCGTCGGGTAGCGTCCTTCGGGCTCGAACTCCATGGCTTTTCGCGCGACTCCAGCCAGCTCGTCATCGACCTGGCTGCCAAAGGTCTTGGGGTCGCATCGCGCGGCCGCGTAGATCTTGTCGAACAGGGAGTCGCCGTCGTTGGGTGGCGCGCCCGTGATGACCTCGTGCAGCAACGCGCCCAGCAGGAAGACGTCGGTCTGCACCGTCAACAGCCCGCCGTCGCCGGTGGTCATCTCGGGCGCCATGTAGTCCGGGGTCCCTGCGACGGTGGTCACGTCGCAGGCCCGCGGTAGCATCGTGTCGTGCTCGAGGCTGACCGCGATGCCCCAGTCCAGCACGTAGACCTCGCCAAACTCGCCGATCATCACGTTTTCAGGTTTCAGGTCCCGGTGGACGATGCCCCGCGAGTGGGCGAAGTGGACCGCGTTGCACACCTGGATGAGCTTGCCCAGGTGGAACGCCAGGTTGCTCCGTCCGGACGCGGCGATGACCGGATGATCGGGGGTGTGGATCAGCTCGTGCCAGGTGGTCCCCTCGATCCGTTTCATCACCAGCAGCGGCATGTCGTCGCTGTCACGCCCGATGCCGTAGATCGGGACGATGTTGGGATGCTCCAGGCGGCCTGTCACCCAGCCCTCGCGGAGCAACTCCACGTGTGCGTTTTGCTTGACCGCCTCGGGGCGGACCGTCTTCACCGCCACCTCGCGGCTGACGGGCACCTGCTCGGCCAGGCGCACGATCCCCATCGCGCCCTCGCCGATGACCTCGCCGATCATCAGGTCGATGGGGCCCTTGTTGGCGTCCATCGACAAGCGTGGCAACTTCTCAGAGATGGCACCGAGCACCGCCGCGTCCGACCGATCCAGAGGGACGATCGTGCCGCTGGCGCGGACCCGCGTTTCAGACCCCGCCTGCCCAATGGTGCCCCAGACTCCTTGCAGCTCGTCGACAGAAATCCGCAGTGATTGAGGTTTGTTGGGTCTTTTTAGACGGTTAGGTGCGCTCATCACCTTCCATCATACCACTTGCGGCGGTCGCTGTACCGACGCCACAATCCACCGGGGACGCCCCCGCGCCCTGTCGGCCCCTGACTCGTGAGTCGGAAATTTCATGCGACGTTTCGCCATCTTGACCTCCTGGATTCTACTAGCGGCCGGCGCCTCCAATGGGGCCTGCGACATTTATGATGCGCCACCAGAGTCCGAGCTGTTGGTCCCTGACGACGGGAAGTGGTTCGCCCAGACGCCGCTGAAGCTGCGCTTCACCGAGGCGATCGATCCAGCCACTCTGACGGTCACCATCTGGCCACGGGAGCTCGACGACGAGGGCGATCTGCTGCCCGGCGTGGAGCCGCTGGCGGCCGGTTGCACCATCGACGCGTCACCGTGCGCCGACATCAACATCACGCTCGGCGACGACGGCGACGGCGCGACGCTGGATCACGGGACGCTGCTCGACGGGGTCCACGGAAAACAGCTCATCGTGGACGTACACGCCGGGCTCAAAGACCTGGCGGGCCGCGAGCGCAAGGTCAACGACTGGTTCGCCTTTATCATCACCCCCGAGTGCGCGCCCCCCGACCCGTCGGTGCCAGAGACCCACCTCGATGTCGCCCTCACCAGCGGGGTCTGGGCGGTGTTCGCAGACCTGACGGAGACGCTGTCGGGCATCTACCTCCAGATGTTCGTCGACGTGAGCATCGAAAAGGAGACGGGGGTCATCTGGATGGCCGGCACCGTGGCGACCAACTCTGGAGATCCGGGCACCAGCGACCCCGCCAACCTGTCGGTGTACGACGACGACAAGGGCTGGACCGTGTTCATGACGGGTCAGATGGGGGTGAGAGCCGACGGCAGCTTCTGCATCTCCACCGATCCGGACGACCTGAAGGTCAAAGTCCTGGGGCTCATCGACGTCGAGCTCAATGACTTCAAGTTGGACTTCGGGCTGATCCCTCAATCCACCCCGGACGGTCGCGATGAACTCGAGGGCTTCATGACCAGCAGCAACGTCCTCATGAACGCCTCCGAGTTGGGGGCGGCTGCCGCGCCGGTGGTCGCGTACGGTAACCTCGTCGAGGAGATCCCGGAGACGCTGCCGCGGTTGTGTATGCTCGACCCGTGTCAGGTCATGAGCGACCAGGGCGGCGACTGCCAGCTCACCGATCCGTGGGTCCCGGGGCCGGGGCGCGCGTGCGACCCCTGAACGGATGAGCGATCGCGGTCCGCGTCGTGACCTCGGGCCGGCTCTCGGAGAGCCCGGCGCTGGGGCCGTGCGCGCCTCGGTGGTGGTGCCCCCGACCCTCGCCGGAGAGCGCCTGGACAAGGCGCTGGCGCAGTTGGTCGATGAGATGTCGCGTCAGCTGGCGCGCAAGACGATCGGGATGGGGGCCGTCTACATCGGCCGGAGACGGGTGAGGGCGGCGTCACGCGCGGTGCGCGCGGGGGATCTGTTGACCGCGACGTGGCACCCGAAGGTCACCGGGTCCCCGGATTCGTTCCCGCTCTCCGAGGTCTACTCCGACGCCGACACCGTGATCGTCAACAAGCCGGCGGGCCAGCTGGTGGCGGGTACGGAGTTGGGTGACGTGGGCTCGCTTCAGTATGCCGTCAGCAAGCGCTATGGGCGCGATACGCGGTTGATGCATCGCCTCGACAGGCCCGCTAGCGGCCTCCTCGTGGCGGCCCGCAGCAAGGCCGCGTCGGCTGCGCTGACGCCCCAGTTCCGCGAGCACACGATCCGGCGCTGCTACCTGGCCATCGCCGCAGGAGCCGTGGACGCCGCCCGGATCGAGCTGCCGTTGGCACGCGATGGTCGTCGGATGCGCATCGCTGGGGATGGTGACCCGGGCGCCATGACCGCGCGAACCGATGTCCGGCCGTTGGCGACAGGGGAGGGCTGGACCCTGCTCCTGGCGACGCTGCACACCGGCCGGACGCATCAGATTCGGTTGCACCTCATGGGGAGCGGTGGCCCCCTGTTCGGCGACCGGATGTACGGCGGACCGACCGCGCCGCGCTTGGCGTTGCATGCGACGATCCTGGGTTTCCGGGCGGGTGACGGGACGTGGCTGGAGTACCGGGCGCTGCCCGGCGCGGATTTCTGGGCGTCGGCCGGGTTGGAGCCGCTCGAGGTCGAGCTGCCGAGCTTCGAGGAGTGAGCCATGACCATCGTCTACGAGGTGAACCTGGAGATCGACCGGGAGGTCGCTGAGGCGTTCCGTGGGTGGCTGCGTCCCCACATCGACGAGATGCTCACCATCGACGGGTTCGTGGGGGCCCGGTGGTACGAGCGCGACGGCGTCGGGGGCGCGACCCGGGTTCATTGGACGGTCCACTATGAGCTGGAGGACCAGGCGAGCCTCGACGCGTACGTCGCCGAGCACGCCGACCGCATGCGCGGAGACGGCCTCGACAGCTTCGGCGGGCGGTTCACGGCGAGCCGCAGAGTGTTGCGCCTGGCCGCCCGGTTCACGCGCGCCGGGGTGACCGACTGACCGTGGCTGCCACCGGGTCCACGGCCCGCGTGCCGGCGCGGCGACGCCTGGAGCGCGAGGCTGCGGTCGGGGGCTGAGACCCGGGCTCCGGGCGGCCGTCGGCGACGAGCTCCGTGGCACCCTGGACGTTCATCGCGGCTGCGGGGATGCGCGGGTGGGCCAGGAGGACGTTCATGAGGGAATACTCAGCGGTTCGCTCGGTTCGCTCGTCGGTGTCCGCCGCCGCCTCCTGACCAGCGTCAGCAAGGCCGACACGCTGACCAGCCAGAACACCAGCACGACGGTCTGCCAGGGGTTCAGCGACAGCACCGTGGTCGCCTCCTCCTGCCGCAGGAACTCGGCGAAAAACCGGCTGGTGTTGTCGGCCACCAGGGCCACCACGATGACAGAGCCTGCGGGGAGCCCCCAGCGCTCGCGCCGCCGGTAGACGACCTCGGTGATCGCCACCGCGATGAGCGCGAAAGTGGCCAGGATGATTGGCAGGTTCCAGATTGGAGTCGTGGCCGGCACAAGCGCATAGTGCGCGCCGCCGACGGTGAGCGGGTCCAGCGCGCCCACCTCCAGGGTCAGCGGGCCCATCGCGGCGTCAGTGGTGCGGCCGTAGCAACATCCGTTCATCAGACAACCCACGCGGCCAAACGCGAGGGCCAAAGGATAGGTGAACGCCACGGCATCCAGGAGCGGCCACGCCGGGGTCTTCAGAACGAAGCGTATGTACGCCCACGAATAGACCCCGCAAGCGATGACGGCGCCGAGCACGGTCATCCCGTTGGCGCCGAAACCAAGGCCCGGGGCGGTGGCGTCCCCGTGGAGCATCCGCACCACGCTGGCCGTCAGGCCGGCCCCCAAGGCTCCCACGGGGAAGGCCGTCAGCACCCACACATAGACCTTCAGGCGCGGGTAACCCAGCCGACCCGTGCGCCCAAGCAGGAGCACCCAGCACAGCACCACCCCGGCTGTGACGAAGACCGCCCAGGTGGGGAGACCGAACGCTTCGATGCGTGGAAACACGGCGAAAGTCTAGCCACCGCGATTGAAAAAGGCGAATCACGCATCATTGACGTTGGGGTCCAACCGTGAACCAATGCCTCCATGATGAACGGCCTGTGGCAGACAACGGCGGTGGCCGTCGCGACCGTCGCGGTGCTTGGGAGTACCGCCTACGCCGTGCTGTTGGGCTGCGGCTCCAGCGCTCCCCCACCGAGGCAGCCACCGCCACCAGCGTGGCGGCAGGTCTCCGAGGGGCAGATCGCCACGCCTGGAGTACAGATCGACGCCGACGGTGGCCCGATGTTTCGCTTGGTGTCGGGCGAGCCCTTCCGACGGCCGTTCCAGAGCAGCTGCTTGGCGTTCCGCAAGACGCCGCGCGTGGATCTCTGGAAGCATGCGCTGAGATCCGGCGCCCGCCGGGTCGTCGTCACCATCGAGGGCCGGGACCGCCCGCTGTACGGGGTCCTGGCGTTCTGCAGGGTGCCGTCGACGGACAGCTCGGCGGCCTCCCGTTCGTACCGGATGCTGCTGGATCCGAAGATCGTGGCGCAGACGTCGGGGCAGCGGATGGTCTTGCTGGGCGAGGTCAGCCCGGATGTCGCCGCCGCGAGGCGGCACAACAGAGCCTCCACTGGCCTCCGGCGTGCGAAGCTCGAGGCAGCATCCGCAGACCAACGGGCCATGGTGGCGGGATTTGCGGACCCTGCGTTGCGGGGCTACGTCGTGGGTAACGCCACGTGGATGCTGTGGCTGTCGGAGACACCGTTGCCGTAGGGAAAGGAGGGGAGAGCCGAATGAGCATGGACGATCGACGCGTAGGGTGGCTGGTGAGAGCAGTGGTGGCGTTGACCACCGTGGGCGTGGTCGGCACCACGGCCTACGCGGTGCTCCTGGGGTGCGGGAGCAGCTCGCCGCCGCCGCGCCGGGTGGCGCCGGCGTCGACGCCGGTGTGGATGACCATCCCGTCGGGCGTCGTGGAGTCCCGAGACGTGACTATCTCAGCCAGCGACGGCAGCTTCCGGCTGGAGGGTCCCCGGGCCGATCAGCCGCCCCCCATGTTCCGCACCCCCTTCTCGGTGCAGTGCAACCATCTCGGGAGGCTGTCGCCGGCCGCGTGGAAGACGGCGGGCAACCTGGGCGCCCGGCCCGTGGAGATCATCGTTCCCGGCCGGCAGCGCCCGCTCTACGGCGTGTTGGCGTTGTGCAAGGCTCACCCCAACGACGGCTCGGCGGCGGCTCGCTCCTACCGCATCGTGGTCCCCAAGGACCGGGTTGCGCAGACCAGCGGCGGTCGCGTGTCATACGTCTACGAGCTGGGCGCCAAGGTCGCTGGGCGCAGCTGGGCCACCTGGGTGCTGTGGCTCTCCGAGTCGCCGTTGCCGGTCTCTCACGGTGGTGTTCACGACGCGCCGCCGCCCTCGAGTCCTGCGGGCGAACGCAGGGTGTTCCGATAGT
>JAAZYN010000133.1 GCA_014239625.1 Myxococcales bacterium
GGCAGCACCGCGCCAGCGCCAGCCGTCCACTCCCGCGCCTGGCGAGTCAGCGGCTGCGCGACCTGGTGCGCGACCTGCGGCTCAGGGCGAAGCGGGAGGCTGACCGCAAGCGGACGAAGGCGGCCCGAGATCTGGCCGCCTCGGTCAAGCGGGACTCAGCCCCACTGCTCGAGCTGGCGACCGCGCTCGAGTCGGTGGAGACCACGAGGCTCCCTGGTACAGCCAAGGCCCCCGCGGTGGAGCCCGGTGACACCATCCACAACACGGCCAGCCGCTCCTTCTACCACCTGCCTGCCGGCTCCACCTGGGTTGTCGAGGCCATCGGAGGCTCGCCGGCGACGGTGTCGCTGACCGGCATCGACAGCATCGGCCGGCGCACTCGGGCCACCCGAGAGGTGGCCCATCGCGTCATCCGCGGCCTCATCGACGGCAATGTGCTCCAGGTCGAGCGCGGCGTCAAGTAGGGAGTCCGGGTGCAGAAGCGGTGTCACAAGCAGGACGAATTCATCCAGCGCATCGAGGGTGCCCTGGGTGTGTCGATGGGTCCTGTAACCTGCACCATCGTCGACGAGGGCGGCATGGCCTCAGCCATGGGGCGTGCGGGATGGAGCCGGAATGACTCTCGCGGTGTGGTGGGTTTCCAGCTGGGCTCCAAGGTCTTCGTGCTGAACCGGGCCCCTTGGACGGTCCTCCATGAGCTTGTCCATCGGGCTGGCGTCAACAGCGATCGACTGTCCCGGTTTGTGGCTGAGGGGCTCACTGAGGCTATCGCCAGGGAGCTCAAGAGTGCCCCGGACGAGCACCAGCCGACCTACCCGACGGAGACCCGATGGGTGCAGGAGGTGCTCCTGCCGCGCCTCAAGATGACTGCGGTGCAGCTCGGCAGCGTCATCGCCAAGAGCAGCAACGCTCCTCGGGCCTTGGCCAAGCTCATGGCCAAGGTGTCGACGAAGGCCAGCGAGGCACAACTCGTTTCTATGCTCCAGCCCCAGAAGACGGGAGAGCCCTCCTTCAACAAGAGGGGGCACGTTACCCGCTGGCAGAGCCCAGGCTTCGACAGGGTCTCTGTCGGTATCGGTCTGATGGCGATTGTGGCCGGGAGCGTGCTGGTGTTCTCTGGCG
Organism: Myxococcales bacterium; assembly: GCA_014239625.1. GTDB lineage: Bacteria > Myxococcota_A > UBA9042 > PHBI01 > JAAZYN01 > JAAZYN01. The sequence goes on from JAAZYN010000133.1 coordinate 1,123, forward strand.
CCTCACCCCAACCTCAGAGGGCATGATGGCTCATCCCCGTAACCTCGCCTCCACGCTGCTGTCCCCGATGGTGAGCGCCTTTCCGGCGACTCACATGGCGCTGCCGATCTCCGTCACGCCTCCGGTGGTGGACCCCTTCCAACCCGTGGTTGGGGGTCGGGAGCACGCTGACCTGGTGAACCTGGGCAAGCCCTTCCCTGGGCCCCTCTACCCAGATCGAGCTGAGCCCCTCTACGAGGACCCCTGGGACAGCGATGATGTGGCCGATGAGTGGCTCGATGGCATCGACGTGCTGACGGCTGCGGTCGAGGAGGACGCGCGGCGGACGGCGATCCGTACCCAGCAGCAGGCCTTGCGCCGCAGCCAGGCGGGCTTCGAGTTCGACCAGGTGACTCGGAACCTGCTGGCGTCGAGCCAGAGCGGTACTCCGCAGTCCGGGGTGTCCAACCTGGCTGATGAGGGGGTCCGGCGGGCCGGGTCGCAGGCCTATGACCCGACGCCTGCGACCGAGGGGATGCTCGACATCTTCAGCCCCACCCACAACGCCCGCGAGATGGCCAAGCAGCTGGTGCTCCTCGAGGACCACATCGTCCATCCCCCGAAGCACTGCCCGGACTGCATCCGCAAGCACCTGCTGACCGCCGAGGCGCTCGCCGAGGAGGCCTGCACACTGGACCCGAGCGCCGAGACCCAGGCGGTCTTCGGGTCAGCTGCGCGTGAGGTCCGGGATGTCGCTCGGGCGTTCCTGGGCAAGGAAGATCGGGGCAGGCTCCAGCAGCGTGTCCGCAAGCTCCGCAAGAAGCTGTCGAAGGTGGGCTTCAAGAGCGTGCTCAAGACCGAGCAGCCGACGGCTGCGGCGGCGGTGGGGTCGGCCTCGGATGGCGCGAATCCCTACCCTCTGGTCGAGGGTGGCCAGGTCATCGTCTGGGTGGATGGGCGGTGGCGGCCGGCGACCCTCCTGCGGTATGACCCGACCATCGGTGGTGGCGTGGCGACGGTCGGGCGGGCGAGTGGTCCGCTGGCTTCGGTGTCGGTGACGCGCGGGACGGTGCAGGTCCAGCCAGGCAAGCCCATCATCCCGTTTGCAGCGGCGCCGATCTCTTCGGGGCTCCAGGGGAAGGTCTTCCAGCGCTACGCCCGCAGTGGCCAGACCGTTGGGCGTCCGGTGGCGCTCTCTCCAGAGCAGCTGTTCCTCGCAGACCTCATCCAGGCTGTCTGGGTCCAGGTCATGGGCGATGGCGGCTCGATCTGCGAGCAGGCCGGGATCGCGAATCCGGCCCAGAAGAGTGGGGCCGGGTGTGCCGCAAGGGTGGAGCAGCAGCTCTCGAGGGCGGCGCTCACCACGGCCTGGTACGAGTCCAACCTCTCCCCCTCGGCGCGCCGGACGACCAGCGTCGAGGACAGCGTCGGCCTGTTCCAGCTCAACCGGAAGGGGGGCGTGGGGAACGGGATCTCCGTCGCGCGCCTCATGGACCCCGTCGAGAACGCCTCGATCGCCGCGGCCGCCGTGAAGCGCCGCCTGCGCGACTTCAAGGTGCTCATCGAGCGCGAGGCTGCGCTGCAGCCGACCTCGGTGGGCCAGTGGGTCGACGTCATGACCCAGCGAATCCAGCGGCCGAAGGACCCGGTGCTCTCGGCCCAGGCTCGCGCCAAGACGGCAGATCAGGTCTGGCCCCCGCGCCCCCAGGCCTCGGTAGCCTCCACGCGCATCATGGACGTCGGTGCCGATCTCGAGGGTGAACGCATCAAGACCTTCGGCCGGGCCTTCCCAGTGATGACCACGATGGTGGTTGGGGTGGACCAGCAGGCACGGTCTATCCTGCATCGGACGGCCAGCGCTCAACTCAACTCCGAGCAGCAGCGGCAGGTGGCGACCGCGGCCAAGGCCTGGCTCATCGCTGGGCAGCGAAGCAACTCGCCCTTCCCGCTCATGCGAGCGGCATACTTGGCTCGCGCCTCTTCGGACATGAGTCTCTACAGTCGGGCGCTCTCGGAGATCGTGGATCGCTTCTCCGGCACCCCTGTCGGGTCTGAGGCGGCCCGTATTCGGGCCGAGATCACCGACCTGGTGCCTCGCGAGCCGGGCTGGACGACCCAGCAGAAGGTCATCGGCGCCGGCGCCGGCCTGCTCGCCCTCGTCACGCTCGCCTCTCTGGCTCGAGCTCGGAACCCAGGAGGTGGGTGGTGAGTAGCCCCCGACAGATCGCGGTGCTTCGGCTCCAGGCTAGTCGCCGACCCATCCTCGCGGCCCCGGTGCCCATCGAGGCCCTGCGCTTTACGCGGCTTCCGCCAGCGGACCCTGGCTCAACCCCGGTGCGCCTCTACCAGGCCATCCGCTCGGGCGGGGGTATCACCTACATGCCTGAGGCGGCCAAGGCGCTGCGTCGTCGGGGATTCTCGGTCCAGCAGATCAAGCTCCGCTCCCCTGAGGTTGCCTATCTCCGTGCTCAGGGCGCCTCAGCCAAGGTGGGCGCACTGGCTTTCGTGGTGCGGTGTGTCGGTCGGGTTCGGTTGAGCAACCAGGGGGAGATCCAGGTCATCTACTGCGGGCCGCCGCCGGCGGCGCTGCTCAAGCGTGGTTCGAGGGCGACGACCAGCGGAGACGCGCGCTTCAAGGACCCCAAGCGCGGCGCGGTCTTCGCGGTCGAGTGGGTGAATCGGGTGGCGGACGCCCGCAAGTGGACGCCAGCTCAGCGGACAGCGGGCCTCACCGCGGTGCAGGCCGCGGCCACTCAGCCCAAGCCGGCGACCACTGGCGAGGAACTATTCACCCGCCTGGTGCAGCGCTGGCCCGCGGCGGCCATCGGTGGTGCGCCAGCTGGCTGGATGGAGCTCACCGGGGCCTGGCGCAGCGCGCTCGGTCAGGCGTCGGCGACCGCTGGAGATCGGGGCGCTCCCGACGCAGCCGAGGTGGCTATGGCGGTTGCCGTGGCGGCGATGGGTGTGCCCGGTAGGGCCGTGAAGGCTGCCACGGTTGCCGTCGAGCCCTTGGTGCGCGACCTCACTGCCAAGGTGAAGGATGCGGGTGCCAAGTATGTCTCGCCGGCGTTGCGGTTTGTGCCGAAGGGGGCGATCTCCTCGGTGCAGTTTTTCTCGGCGGCGACCGGGTTCGACAAGCTCACCGCTGAGGTATTGGAGCGGGCCAAGAAGTCGAAGCAGATCTGGAATGAGATGCAGGGCTTCTACCAGGCCTACACCGACTGTATGCAGGCGATGGGCACGGTGCCCGTCGACCAGGCCGAGCGAAACGACATGGTGGAGATCCGCGACACCCTCGCGCGCTTCGCTCAGCCGGCTTCTCTGTTCAGCGTCGGTGGTGGCGCGCCCATGCTCGGCGATGCGCCCTTCTGGCCCTTCGCTGATGTGGGCGTGGGGACGATCTTCGCGACCAACGGCGCACTCCCGGCTGGGCTTCTGCTCTCCGAGCACTTGCCGTCGCTCGAAGAGTCTGAGGCAACCCTCCGTCGACTCCAGGCGCGGGCCTGCCAGTTCATCAAGAACAGCAATCGCTTGGCGAGCGTGTTCTCATCGCGGGACAAGCGGCAGTCCCTGGCGTGTCTCGCCAAGGTCTGCCCGACGCCTGAGTCTGGGCCCTCGCTCACGATGGTGGCGGGCGCGAGCCTGCTGGTGGGCAGCCTGGCCTTGGTCGGGCTCCGTCGTCGGCGGGGGTAGCCCATGGCGCCCAAGTCGCTCTTCGACGAGCTGATGAAGCACGCGCCGCCGTCGCCTCGACAGCGGGGGCTGCGGGCCCCGAAGGTGGCCTCCTCGTTCTTCGATCAGCTGATGGCCCTGGGGCCGGTAGATCCCCTCCCTCAACAGGGTCGAGCGCCGATGCGGGTGGCGCTCCACCCGGAGATAGAGGCCGAACTGCCGAGGATTCAGCTGCACCGTTGTGTGCTGAGCGTGGTCGAGGGCGGACCTCAGGGCTTCGATGCGGACCAGAAACTGGCGCGGGGCTTCGCGATCTGCGTGGCCAGCCTCCAGCGCAGCGGTAATCTCTACCAGGGGACGGCGAAGCCGACGGCGAAGGGCCGGGCGGCGGCGTACAGCAAGGCCCAGGAGCCCGACGCGCTCAAGAAGGAGCGGGCCTACCAGAGGTTGCTCCGGGACGCGAAGCGAGCTCGGGCTCGCCGCCGGCGCGGCGGCGCGCCCGCGTTGCCGAGCGTCCTCGAGGCGGAGCTTCAGGGGCTGGGGCGTGGCCGCGGCGCAGCGAACCGTCGACCGGCGGGGAAGGCGTGGAGCAAGACGGAGATCTCTTCGGAGCTGGGGCGCCTCCGGGACGCCATGGATCCGGTCTTTTCCTGCGAGACGGTCTTCGGGGACTGCACGGACGTGCCGAGCGCTGGACACTGCTTCATGGCGGCCTTGGCGGTGCAGGACATCTTAGGTGGGGAGATCTTGCAGGGGATGGTGAAGACGATCCCCCACTACTGGAACCGCGTGGGCGCCTGGGAGGTCGACGTCACTGGCGATCAGTTCGGTGAAGCACGCATTCAGGTCAAGAAAGGGGCCCTCCGCAAACAGAAGGTGGTCACTTTTCCGCGGGAACGGTACGCTGCGCTCCACAAGATGAACAAGAAGCCTGCGAAGATCTACGACCGCTTCCGAGAGCGACTGGTCACGGAGTTGACCGAGCGCAACCTCTGCGGGTATGTGGAGCACCTGGAGCGTATGCAGTGATCCATCACCCTGGTCTTGTCATCGTTGGGCGGTACGAAGAGCCGGTGGAGACGGCCGAGCGGCAGCTGGTTCGGATGGTGGCTGAGCAGGCATTCGCTGCCTACTTGGCGCTCCAGCGGGGGCCTCGGGCCCAGATCCGCGAGACGGTGGACGCGATCATCGGGCGGTCGAGCATGGATCTCGTCCAGACCGAGGACGTCTTCTGGGGTGCGTGGAATGCGGTCGCTTGCGTGGGTCACTTCGGGCGCTGGAGCCACCTCGATTTCCTTGAGGTGGCCCATCTGGGCGTGTGCCAGGCCCCGTGGGTGCTGCGTCGGTGGCGGTTCATTCCTGCGCAGGATCAGACCGATCGTCTCCCGCTGGGTGACGGGTTGTCGGCTCCGGTGATCTACGGTTCGTCCAAACTCGTGAGTGATGCCTACGTTGCCAGGGTGGCGACCCCAGTGTCGAACATGCTGGGCACGACGGCGATGGATCGCCTAGTCGTGTGCGAGAAGGAGTTGATGAAGCTCGGTCTGGAGCTGCACCCCATGGCTCAGACCCGCTACGGCTTGCGCGAGGTGCTCGCACAGATGGGGTTCCGTTTGCGCGACCCCGACAAGATCTGGACCCATTCGGACCCGAAGGCGCCCCTGGGGCTCGATCTCCTTGGGCCTGAGGAACTCCAGGTTCGCATGGATGAGCCACGGCTTCCCCACAGCTCGACGACGGGCAGGCCCTGGGCTACGCTCGATGACGCCCTCGCCAGAGGCATGGGCAAGGTTGACCCGAGGGCCCCATGACTACACAGACGTATCCCCAGCACCTTGGCATTCCCCTGCCAGTGGTTCAGCTCGTCAACCTGGCGATTGCCCGAGAGGTGGCGCGCGTCTTGGGCGTTGGTCACTTGGCGGCCGACATGCGGCCTCAGGTGACCTGGGGCATGGGGCGGGAGGCGTTGGAGCAGGCTGTGGGTCAGGTGATAGCGCGACCGGACGTGATTCGGATGCTGCGGATGCTCTGCGCGTGTCCGCTGCCGGACACCGAGGCCTACGAGGCGCACGGCGCGGACCAGGTAGAGGAGCACTTCGAGGTGATGTTGGAGGCGTTCGGTGCGCAGATGATCGCGATCTCCTGGGCCGGTGCCATGGAGCATTCCTTGCTGCAGATCTACAACGACCGGGAGCCGGAGATTGCGGTCCATCGTCACGGAGAGGTCGCGCAGTGGCTCGCGGAAATGGAGCAGGATGGCCCGATTTGTCCCCCGGAAATGTCGTTCGTTCCAAGCTCGTAACGTAGTGTTTCGCGGTTACTCCACATCATCGACGACAGTCGTGATGAGACGTCCACCCAGCACGGGTCGCACCGCCAGGTAGCGGATGGGCACCCGCGGCCCATTGACGCCGGTGGGGTACAGGGTGAGCTCCCCGATCTGGACGACCCCATCTAAGTCGATGGGGTCGTCGTAGTCCAGATCGCCCCATTGGCCGCCGTGGTGAGCAACGACTGTGGCGAGGATGGTCGAGAGGTGGTCAGCGGACAACACGGGCGCCGAGAAGAGGAGCTCGGCGACCTCTGGGTCTGCGCTGTGTCCCCACCAGGAGCCGTGGGAGCGGAAGGGCTTCGTGCCGATGTGCTCCTCCATTTCGACGAAGACCTGCTCGATTCTCTCGATGATGCGGGCCATGGATGCGTGGAGGCGCTCTCGCTCTCCGAGGACGTCGAGGGCGACCAGGTACTCGACGGTGCCGCTCTCGGCGGCGACCTGGGGGATCACGATGTCCTCGATCGTCTGGTCGTCGCCGATGTTGGCGAGCTGGGGGTGCTGGCTCTCATGGCAGCGGTCGTTGAGGAAGTCGGTGAGGTTCCAGCGGTAGGAGGAGATTGTGCCGGTGAGCGTGGCGTGCCGGTAGTCGATCTCGAGGGGGCCTGCCTTGATCGGCTGCTGGGCCCGACTGCCGCGGCTGGCGAGCGCACCGGCCACCAGGGCGGCCGCGGCCGCCCCCAGGGCGAGGAGGGTGCCGTCGTCGCGTCTCACGGGTTTGCCAGGTCGGGAAGGGCGACGAGGGCAGGTCGACCCCCCAGGGTGACGCGGCTCTTGACGCGGGCGAGGTCGATGCCCGGCTCGGTGAGCCCGTTGGGGTGGACGGAGATGA
>JAAZYN010000134.1:0-5246 GCA_014239625.1 Myxococcales bacterium
GCTCAGCTCGACAACGCCGCCGTGTTTCGGGCTGGAGATGGTGACCGTGGCCTTGTCCGTCATGACCTCCACCACCGGCTGCTCTTCGGCGACCGTGTCACCGATCCCTACGAGCCAGTTGACGATCTCGCCCTCGACCATCCCCTCGGCCAGGTCCGGAAGCTTGAATTCGTAGCGCATGTCGTTGAGCTCCCGGTGCTGTTCAGTAGTTCACGCTGGCCATGACCGCGTCCATGACCCGACGCGGTGACGGCAAATAGGTGTGCTCCAGGGTGTACGGGAACGGCACATCGTACCCCGTGACCCTCGTGATGGGCGCCTCCAGAGACAAAAAGCAGCGCTCCTGGACGAGCGCGCTGATCTCGGCGCCAAACCCGCAACTCCGCGGGGCCTCATGGACGATAATGGCACGCCCCGTCGCGTCGACCTGCTCGCAGATCGCGTCGATGTCCAGCGGCCACAGGGTCCGCGGATCCACGATGCCGCACTCGATCCCCTCACCCGCCAGACGCCCGGCGGCCTCCTCACAGACCGCGACCATCGCGCCCCACGCCACCAGCGTAGCGTCGTCGCCCTCCCGGACGATCCGGGCCGACCCCAGGTCGACCGTGTAACGACCGGGCGGGACCTGCCCGGTGGCCCGCCGATAGATCGGCTTGGGCTCCAGGAAGAGCACCGGGTCGTCGCTGGCGATGCTGGCCAACAGCAGGCCCTTGGCGTCGTACGGGGTGGAGGGGCACACCACCTTCAAGCCCGGCGTGTGGATGAAGTACGCCTCTGGGCTCTGCGAGTGGTAGTGGCCGCCGCGAATTCCGCCGCCCACGGGGGTACGAATCGTGACCGGGCAGGTGAACTGGCCGCCGGAGCGGTAGCGGTACTTGGCCAGCTCGTTGACGATGTGGTCAAAGCCCGGATAGATGAAATCAGCGAACTGAATCTCTGGGACCGGGCGCATGCCGTATAGCCCCATCCCCACGGCGGTGCCGATGATTCCGGCCTCGTTCAGAGGCGTGTCGATGACCCGATCGGGCCCGAAGGTGTCGTGCAGCCCGACGGTGGCCCGAAAGACGCCGCCGAACTTCCCGATGTCCTCGCCCAGCACGACGACCGTGTCGTCTTCTGTCATGGCGACGTGAAGCGCGTCATTGACCGCTTGCACGAGATTGAGAGACCTGGCGTTCATACGTCTGCCTCGTCCAGGAGGTGCTCGGTGAGGGTGTGCTCTGGAACCCTCGGCGCGTCTCGAGCAGCACCCACAGCGGCTGCCAACTCGGCGTCCAGCCCCGCGATGATCCCGTCGCGCTGCTCGGACCAGCCGCCGAGCTCGGTGAGTCTCCGCACATCGCGGCTCCCCTGCTCATCGGCGTGGCGCCACCGAGCGTCCACGACCGTCGGCCCATCGCCGGCCACCGCCCGGACTCGGGCCTGCTCGACAGCCTCCCACACGGCGAGCCCATCGGCGCCATCCACCGCGACGGCGTGGATCCCCCAGGCCGGCGCTGCCTCGACCAGGGGGAGCTCCCCCGCCAGCGGCCCGCGCGCCACGAAGATCACCCGTGACTTCATCAGCGCCGCGAAATTAAAGGCCGCGTGGACCTCGCCGTTGCCCTGAGCCCCCGATCCGAAGAGCCCCAGGGCGACCCGGTCGGTGTTCTTCAGCTGCGCCGCGTGACCGAACCCTGCCGCGTGAACCAGATGAGCCGCAGGGCTGGAGTCCGACAGGGTGACGCCAGAGCGACGATGGCGCACCGCGCCGGGCAGCCCCCGCCCCAGGGCCGGGTCGCCATCGCGACCCAGGGCCTGGCGCAAGGCGGTCTCGACGGACATCCCCCGGGGAAACGCAGCGGGCAGGTCGCGCGCGGTCCCGAACACCAGGTCGTCGGCGCCCATGGCGCAGGCCGCCGCCACGATGGCCACCCGAGCTCCCCCCGCCGGGGACGTTCGCCCCAAGAGCCCGCGGCGGAGCCACGTCTCGAGCTGCTCTTCGACGCGCTGAGCCCGCAGCTGTTGGGTCACCAGGACGGTCAGCCGCTCCCTGTCGCGGGCGTCACGGGCCTCCTTGGAGGTCTGGTCGGCGACGATGACCGTCACGAGCGCGCCTCCAGGGCGTGCAACGCCCGGACCTCGCGCCCCCGCCGCTGCGCGAGCTGCCGCGCGCGGTCCAGGTGAGCGCGCAGATAGTACTCGCCAGCCCGGTAGGAGGAGCGCACCAGGGGACCGCTCGCGACGTAGAGGAACCCCATCCCGCGAGCGATCTCGGCGAGCCGGTCGAACTGCGCCGGGGGCACGAACTCCACGACCTCGAGGTGCTTGCGGGAGGGCCGAAGATACTGACCGAAGGTCACCACGTCGACGCCGACGCCGCGCAGATCACGCAGGGTCTCCACGACCTCCTGTTCGGTCTCGCCGAGGCCGAGCATCACCGACGTCTTCGTGACGATGTCGACGCCATCCGGGCCCCGACTCGCGCCGGCCTTGTCCAGATGATTCAAGACCGCCAGGGACTGATCGTAGGTCGCCCGAGCGTCCCGCACGCGGCGGGTCAGGCGTCGCACGGTCTCGACGTTGTGGGCGATGACCTCGGGGCCGCTGTCGATGAGCGTGTCACACGCCTCGAAGGAGCCCTGGAAGTCCGGGATCAACACCTCCACCATGATGTCCGGATCGCGCCCCTTGAGCTCCCGCACCGCGGACGCGAAGTGGGCCGCCCCTCCGTCCGGGAGGTCGTCTCGGTTCACCGAGGTCAGCACGATGTAGTCCACGCCCATCCCGACGACCGCCTCAGCGGCGTTGGCGGGCTCGTCCGGGTCCAACCCTGGGGGTCTTCCGGTCGTCACCATGCAGAACCGGCAGCCGCGGGTGCACACCTCCCCCATGAGCATGATGGTCGCCGTGCCTCCCCCCCAGCACTCACCGATGTTGGGGCAGTGGGCCTCCTGACACACGGTGGCGAGCTTGAGGTCACCCATCTTGCTCATCAGATCGGTGAATCGTTTGCCCGAGGGCGCTTTGACTTTGAGCCAAGGGGGCTTCGGCGTTCGCCGAGTCGCGGGCTGCGGCGGAGGATTATTGATGATGGGGAATTTCATCCGGCGCCGGCCTCATTGCGCATAGTATCGGTGCAATAACCGGCGGCGCTGCCGCCCGTCAACCTACATGAATCCCGATGCCTTCGAGCGAGACCGGGTACAGAGGCTCACATCGCCCACGTGGCCTCGCCTCACATGCTCCACCCAGCACGGTGCCGCCGCTCCTGCAAGACGACGTGTCGGCGCTCGACGCCGCGGGGTTGAGAACGCGCGCGCCGCAAGCCGCCGGGCTCTGCGAGTCTCGAGGGAGTGACCTACTCGGCAGATCTGCCCAAAGCGACGCGCATCCCCAGTCATCACGTTCGCCGCTTGAGCGAACTCAATCGGAAGATGTTTTTTCTTCGTTCATGGCCGCGATCTCCCTCTCCAACTGCAGCGCGATGGTCTCGTCACGCTCGCCCAGCTGGTCGAGGTCCACGTCGGCGAACCCGATCACGCCCATGTCCTCGAAGGCGGTACGGACGCGCGTTCCCCATAGACCAATGTCCTTCAACGCCGGCACGATCCGGGTGAAGAGGAGCTGCCGAAACCTCATCATGTTGTTGCAGGTGCTGACGTGGTTCACCAGGGCGTCGTCAAAGCCCAGGTTCTTCCACATCTCCGCCCCGGTGAAGCGATCGCGCATCAGGTAGCACGCCTCGACCACGAACTCCTCGCGCTCGTCGCGCTCCGCCTCGCTGAGCTGCGGGTAGTAGTCCCGCAGGGCGATCCGCCCGAAGGCCACGTGCCTGGCCTCGTCCTGCATGACGTAGGCGTTTAGCGAGCGAGCCAGCGGATCCGACGCGAAGTCGCGGATCAGGTTGAAGGCCGCCAGCGCGAGACCTTCGATGAGGATCTGCATGCCCAGATAGACGAAGTCCCACTCCTTGTGCTCGATGATCTGCTCGAGCAGCGTCTTGAGGTGCGGGTTGATGGGGTAGGCGAACCCGATCTTCTCTCGCAAAAAGCGCGAGAACACCTCGACGTGGCGCGCCTCGTCCATGACCTGCGTGGCTCCGTAGAACTTCGCGTCCAGGTCGGGTACGTCCTGGACGATGCGAGCCGTGCAGATCAGCGCGCCCTGCTCACCGTGTAGGAACTGGGAATAGTTCCACGACGCCAGGTGCCTGCGCACCTCCCCTTTTTCCTTGGCGCTGAGCTTCTTCCACACGGGATGGTCCCAGATGGGGACGTTCTGCTCCGGGACCCCCAGGGGGTTGTCGGGATCGACGCAGTGGCTCCAGTCCAGGCGATCATTGGAGTTCCACTGCAGCCGCTTGCCCTTGTCGTAGAGGTTGAGCAGCTTGTCGCGGCCCTCGTCGTAGTTCCAGTCAAAGACCACCTGACCGGCATCAGAGACGGTCCACCGGGTCTGTTCGATAGGGAGCTCGTAGATACGCGTCGACATCACGATGAATGTACCAAACCCACGAGCAGCTGTTCACGCGCGATCTCTGAAAAGGTTTCAGCGCCACGAGCCCCCACGGGAGAAGGTGACGCGACACGACCCCTGCGGCTCGAAGCGCTCGCGGGTCGGCTCGGGCGAGCAACAATCCACATCACGATTCGGCCTGGGTGTGCTAAACGCCGACCATGTACCGCCTCGCACGTCCGCTCCTCTTCTCCCTGTCTGCCGAGACCGCGCACAACGCGACCTTCGGGGCGATCCGCGGGCTGGGGCCGCTGGCGCGTGGGGTGGCGCGGATGGCGTGCGGGTCGCCAGACCCGCGCCTGGCGGTCGACGTCGCCGGGCTGAAGCTGGCAGGCCCGGTAGGCTTGGCCGCGGGGCTGGACAAAAATGGGGTCCTCGCCTCCTTCTGGCCGAACCTGGGCTTCGGGTTCGTCGAGCTGGGGACGGTCACCGCCAAACCGCAGCCGGGCAACCCCAAGCCACGCCTGTTCCGTTTCCCGAAGGTAGGCGCGGTGGTCAACCGGATGGGCTTCAACAACGCTGGCTCCCAGGCCCTCGCCGACCGACTGGACCCGAGCGCGCCACGACCCGTGCCGGTCGGGGTAAACCTGGGGAAATCCAAGATCACGCCCCTCGATGAGGCGCCCCTCGACTACGCGCTCAGCGCCAAGCGCGTCAGCGACCGCTGCGATTATCTGGTCATCAATGTCAGCTCACCGAACACGCCCGGGCTGCGCAGCCTTCAGGACCCGGAGCATCTCCAGGGC
>JAAZYN010000134.1:5256-7918 GCA_014239625.1 Myxococcales bacterium
GAGCGCCGTCGTCGACAACGCCCGCGGGATCCCTGTGTTCGTCAAGCTCGCCCCGGATCTCACCGACGACGCCCTCTCGGAGGCCATCGGCGTCGCCGAGACCGGCGGCGCCGCGGGAATCATCGCCACCAACACCACCATCGAGCGCACCGGACTCACCGACGCGCAGGCGCACCAGGTGGGAGCCGGCGGGCTGAGCGGCGCGCCGCTGCAGCCGCGCTCGCTGGAGGTGATCCGCTTCGTCGCGTCGAACACGACCTTACCGGTCATCGGCGTGGGCGGTATCTCCACCGTCGACCATGTCATCGCGGCCCTCGACGCCGGCGCGAAGGCCGTGCAGGTTTACAGCGCCATGATCTACCAGGGCCCGTCTCTGGTGCACCGGTTGAACAAGGGCCTCCTGCAGCACCTCGACCGCGTGGGCGCTGACAGCGTCGCGGCCCTAACCGCGGCGTGACGCGTCGGCGGCGAGAGAGCAAAGGAAAGGGCGCCCCCCGCGCGCTTCATCAGGGGACGGTGGTCGAGATCCATGGGGTCCGGGCCACCGTCCAACTGCACGACGACGCCGGCACCCGCGTGCGTTGCCGTCCCCCGCGCGACCGAACGAAGACCGCCGTTGGCGACCGCGTCGCCGTGCTGCGCAACAAGCACGGCGACTTCATCGAGGCCGTCGAGGAGCGCCGCCGATCGCTGTGGCGCCCCAAAGAGCGCGGACGCGCACTCATGGCGACCCACGTGGATCGGGTCATCGTCGTCGGAGCCACCGAGCCCTGGCTCAAGCCAGGCTTCTTCGACCGCATCCTGGTCGCCACCGAGACCGCCGAGATCGAGGCGCTGGTGGTGGTCAACAAGGCGGACCTGCCGGGTCATGACGTGGCCCTGGCGCGGCTGGCACCGATGCAGGACCTCGGCTACCGGGTCATGTCGACGAGCGCCGTCGACGGCACCGGCGTCGACGACCTCAGCGCGCTCCTGCGGGAGGGAATCTCGGTCATCGTGGGGCAGTCGGGGGTCGGCAAGTCCACGCTCTTAAACGCCCTGATCCCCGGCGTCGAGCTGTTGACCGGGACCCTGAGCGAGCACAGCGGCAAGGGCAGGCACACGACCACGGTCGCCACGTGCCATGAAGTCGGCGAGCGCTGGCCGGGCGGCGGGCTGGTCATCGACACCCCGGGGATCCGAACCTTCGGCCTGTACGACCTCGAGCTTGAGCAGCTCGCCGGCGGGTTCCTCGAGATGGCTCCGTTACGCCACGCGTGCCGGTTTCGAGACTGCCTGCACGAGCCCGACCAGCCGCAGTGCGCTGTGATCGACGCGATCGAGACAGGATCCATCCACCCCCGACGGTACCACAGCTACCTGAGCATCCTGAACTCCGTCCGAGCCGGCGAAGGGTAGGCTTCCGCGGCGCTCGAGGCGGGCTCGCGCCGGATGGAATACTTGACGCGGCTGAGGCGTGCACCTAATCGGTCAGAGGACGGGAGTGGTGCCGAATGCTGTTCAACAGCCTGGAATACGCGATCTTTCTGGTCGTCGTGTTCATCCTGTTCTGGTCGCTCCACCGCTCGGCGCGCCTCGGGATGTTTTTGGTGGCGTTGGTCGCCGGCGTCGTTTACGCGACGCTGAGTTTCGAGCCGCAGCTGTGGCCCCTGGTGGCCGACCTCGTCAACGCGGTCAGCGGAGAGGCCACCGTGGTCACGGCTCAGCCGCGCTATGGCTGGACCGCGCCTTCGCCCGAGCTCAGCTTCTTCACCCTGCTGCCGCCCCTGATCCTGGCCGCCATCCTCGCCCGCCGGGGGGGCGCAGCGGGCGGGGTGCTGCGCATCGCCATGCTGACCATGGCGAGCTACATCTTCTACGCGGCCAGCAACCCCTGGTTCCTGTTGCTCATCGTGGCCTCGACGGTGACGGATTACGCCGCCGGGATCGGGATGGCCGATCAGGACGACGAGGCACGGGACCTGGGCCCCCAGATGCGACTGAGCCTGGCCTCGGCGGTCGGGGGCGTCGTGTTCGTGGCGCTCTATGCGGCGACCACCCTGAGCTGGAACGTCGCCTTCTTGGTGGGCGCCGGCCTGGGGTTCGCGGTGTTCGGCGCGCTGACGTTCACTCGTGGCGCGCGCAAGCAGTGGCTCGTGCTGAGCCTCATCGTGAACCTGGGCCTGCTGGCCGTCTTCAAATACGCAGACTTCTTCTGGGAGTCCTTCGTCACGTCGGCCAACGGCCTGTCCGCCGCGATCACCGGCGAGCCGACCTCCCTGACTTACGAGAAGCTGGTGATCCTCCTCCCCGCGGGGATCAGCTTCTACACCTTCCAGACGATGAGCTACTCCATCGACTTGTTCCGCAAGCGATGCGAGCCAGAGCGCAACCTCCTGAGGTTCGCCTTCTTCGTGGGCTACTTTCCGCAGCTGGTCGCGGGGCCCATCGTCCGCGCCGTCGACTTCCTCCCCCAGATCGGCAAGCGCCCACTGCTCACGCGTCAACAGGCCAGCCGTGCGCTCTTTCTCATCATGATCGGGCTCTTCAAAAAGGCCCTGGCGGACTACCTGTCTGGCAACATGGTGGACCGGGTCTTCGAGGAGCCGCTCAAGTACGGATCCTTTGACAGCCTCATGGCGCTGTACGGCTACACCATGCAGGTGTATCTCGACTTCTCGGC
>JAAZYN010000135.1 GCA_014239625.1 Myxococcales bacterium
CAGGGAGGCAATGGACGTGTAGAAGATCGCGGGGAAGACGGACGCCACCCCCGCTGCGACCGGGCCCGCCACGACGGTGATCCACACCGCCACCCCGATGGCCACGGCGGCAAAGACGCCGCGGAGCAGCAGCGTGACACGCGAGACGCGGCGACCCCCGGACGGCGTGGGGGGAGCGCGGAGCGACCCGGCCACGCCGACAACCACCAAGAGCGCCATCGCTCCCACACCGAAGGGCAACGTGTGGCCTGGCTCCAACCGGTCTCCGAGGGCCACCGCCGGCCACGCCAGAATCAGCCACGCGCCGAGGGTCAAGGCGGTCATCAGCGCCAGCGTCGTTCCCATGCGGAGCTGCGGGAGTCGCGGCGGCAGCGCGCGCCACAGCCACAGGAAGATAGCGTTCACGAGCATCCCCGCCGGGGTCGCGTCCATGGCCGCCTGGAACGCCTCGGTGCTGTCGGTCTGGGCCCAGATCCCGAGCGACGCTGGGACGATGGTGGTCGGCAGGGTGCCCAGGAGGCCTCCCACCCGCCCACCGTAGCGCTCGATCGCCGCGGTCACCGCGATCGCCACCACGCCGGCAAAGCCGGCCGCCCACAGCGCGTTCTGTGCGACGTCCGACATAAGCTCCGCCCTTTCCTGCTGGCGCCCCAGAGCGACCGCGCCAGCGCGACACCGAGGGCGGCCCCGAGCAGGTCAGCGACGAGGTCGAGCAGCTCACCGGAGCGCCCGGGGATGGGGATCTGGAGCAGCTCGATGAGCGCCCCGTGCGCGCCCGCGAGCCCGAAGGCTGGCCAGCACCTGCGAAAGACGGGGAACCCGAGGAACCCGATCCCGGCCCAGCACACCAGGTGGGCCAGCTTGTCCATCCCGAGCCAGTGCGTCGATGGTGGGGCTTGGAGCGGAGCCAGGGTCAGCGCCGACACGACGATCATCGCCAGCGCCAGGAGGGCGCCATGGCTCTTGGGGTTCAAGTCACGCCACCGGCGAAGCATGGGGCAAGCTACACGGGATCGGCGCCCCAGTCTCGTGTCGCGGCGCGACGACGCAGGTGGGGTCGCGGGGTCACGATGGCCCGGCGCCCTACCTGTCGTCGAGGATCGCTTCGACCACCCCCTCGAGCTCCTCGGGTCTGGGCGCGCCGGCCAGATGCCACAGCGCAGACACGTGCGCCCAGACCTTGGGTCGCCCTCCGGGATAGCCCCCTGCGACCGCCTGGAGCGCGCCGATCCACTCCCCCTGCATGGCGCGCAAGATGGCGAACCCCGGGCGTCGCAGGGCCGCGCTGAGGTCTGCTCTCCGGGCGGCGGCGGCGGCCTCCCTCGGGCACGCGGCCGCGATCGTCTCGACGGCGTCCGGAGCCAGCTCGTACATCGGGCGTCGGGTCGCGGCCCGAGCCACCGTCGCGCAGTCACCGCGGAGCGCCGCCGCGAGCATGAGTGGGTCCATCAGCAGCGGCTTGAGGTGTTCATTGGTGAGGCTGTCGGTCAGGCGAAACACCGCCTTCAGGTGGCCGAACGTGAGCAGCGCCGGGACGCCATAGGTGCGCTTGTCAGAATCGGACAGGTGTCTGAGCGCGGTGGACATGCCGCGCTCGAGGTGCCCGGTGGCGAGCTGCGCTCTCATGAGCTCGCGCGCGGTCGCGCTGAGATCGTACTCGAGCCTCTTGGGAGGGCTCGCGCCCGCCTTCTTGCGGGCCGCGGCCAGCCATTTGGCGGCGCGGCGCGCCTGTCGGCGGTACGTTCGACGAGCCTTGCCGGCCGACGAGGCGGCGGCGGCGAGCACCAGCTGAGACTGGAGCCGGGCTCTGGCCAGCGCGCCCATCGGCTGCGAGGCGATGACCTGGAAGCCTCTGGCCGCATAAGCGGCGGCCTCTCTGACGCGCCCCGACGCGGCGAGGGCCGGCAGCAGCCGGCTGAGGCTATCGACCGCTCGTGGCACCGAGTAATGCGGACGCGCGTCGGTTCCGAGGGTGTGGGGTCGTGGTTTCTCAGCGCGAGCCAGGGCCTTGGGGAGAGCCGAGAGCACCCGGTCGAGCTGAGGCCCGAGGGCCTCGCTGAACCCCAGCTCGGCCAAAGCGATGACCTGTTTGTCGTTGGCGCGGACGCCCGACGCGAGGGCGCGCCTTATCGCGGCACCTCCGGCGGCGCGCTCGCCGCGGCGACCGTGCAGCTCTGCGAGGAGCAGCCGTCGCCGCACCCCCTGCGAGTCCCTCGTGGCGGCCCCGATCCCCTCCCGGAGCCGCCGCTTCAGGAGGCGGGCCGTCGCCGGCGCCAGACGCTTGGCGCAGGAGCGAAGTATGTCCGTGAGCGCCCTGAACACCCAGGCCTCTGGGATCTGGGTCAGCCGGGCCGACACATCGCAGCGTCCCTCGCGCGCCAACCGCAGCGCATAGCTCGACCCGTTCTGGGCGCTCTGCGCGGCCAGCGCCAGGCCTTCCTTCCAGCGACCGGCGTGCAGCAGGCGGGCCGCGACCTCAAACGCGTTCCGACCGTACGCGTTGGCCGGGGCGGACTCGGCCAGCCAATGGGCGCCGTCGAACAGGTCCTTGGAGGCCGAGCTCCGGAGCCTCGCGAGTCGGTCCAGCGTCGCGGTCTTCTCCGCCTTCAGCGCGGCGGGTGCGCGCCACACGACGGTGCGCGGCTTGGGTTGGGGGCGGCGCCTGTTCCAGCGGCTCAGATCCCAGCAGCTCACCGGACCCGCTGCGCTCACCGCGCAGACATCGGTCTGGGACGCGGCCAGGCTGGCCGCGTCCTCGACACCCTCGAGGGGGGCGAACGCCTGCTCCCAGCGAGGTCCGGCGGCGTCGCCGATGGTCCTGGTGCAGCCGCGTTGACCTGAACCGGGCGCGTGACAGACCGTCGCGCTCTTGGTCGCGCAACGAACCCCTCCGTCCCGCGACAACGCGCACAGCTGCGGACCCAGCGCGACCTCCTTCAGCTCGGCGGCGGCGAGGCCGGTGGTGATGTCATCATAGCGCTTACCGCGCAGTACGCAGGACAACGCGCCCCCCGCCATCCGCAGGCAGAGCTCCCAGCGCCGGCCCCTCACGGCCACCACCGGCGCGGCTGTCGTTGTCACCTCCACGGGTGCCGGCGAGCAGCCCGGGGACTTGGGCCTCGGCGCGTTCTGCATACAGCGCGTCCCGTCCTTGCCGAACAACCCGACGATGTGGCGGCCCCAGCACACGAGCTTGCCCGAGGTGAGGCGCGCGCAGGTCGAGTCGCCCTGGGCGAAGATGGCGGTGGCTTTTTCGCTCAGCGCGACCTCTCCGGGCCCGGTGAATGGAACCTCCCCATGTGCCAGCTGCCCGCTGAAGTTGCTCCCAGCGCAACGGACCGCGCCGTCACGACTCAGCGCGCACAGGTGGTCGCGTCCGGGCGCGATGTCGACGACAGCGTCGCCGAGGCCATACACTCGGCCAGGCTTGTAGCCGCGTTGGGCCGGTCGGTTGTACCCGCCCCAGCACCAGACCCTCCCGTCCCTGCCGTACAACGCGCAAGACATGGTGTCGCTGAGCGCGAGCTTGGTGACACGCCCCTCGTCTGGCAGGCCCACCACCGGGACCGCTTCGGCGCGGTCGGCCTGGGTGCCATCTCCCAGCTTGCCACGGGCGCCGTGACCCCAGCAGCGGACGGCGTTGTCCCGCAGAAGACAGAAGTGGCGTCGACCCGCGCGGAGCTGAAGCGGGGACCGGGTCGGAGGTGGCGCCTTCGCAGCCTCGCCGAGCGCCGGGTCGGCCGTCGGCGGCGCCGCGCGGGCGGGCGACTCATCGGCCGTCGTCACCGCCCCGGTGGTCGCGCAGCCAGCTCCCACAGCTGGACACACGCCAAAGATCAGGGCCGAGAACAGGACGGTCGAGCAGTGCATGACAGAGCTTTTCCCAGCCGAGCGGCGTCGACGCAACAACGGGGTTACACTTCCCACATGGTCTTCGCGCACAAAGCCCTCTGGCCGCTGCTCGTGTCCGCCCTGGCGCTCCAGGGGGCATGTCCCGCCCCCCAGCAGACGAGCAGCGGCGCGGACTCCGGCGCTCTCGATGAGGGAGCCGCGGACGACAGCGCGATGGACCGGGGCGCCTCACCGGCGGACGTCCACGGCGACCACCACGACGCGCCCGATCTCCCGGCGATGGCTGTCGTGCCTTGGCCGGAGTCGTCCTGCGTGGTGTTCGACCCGGCCACCGACGACCCAACCGAGGCCCTGTTCGCGCCGGGTTGCGTCGTGGACGTGGACGTGACCATGGCGCCGACCGATTGGTACGCCCTGCGCCACCAGACCCGGACATACATCGACGTGCTCGCGGGCGACTGCATGGGGAGCCCGCCCCAGGAGGTGTTCAGCTGGTTCCCCGCGCAGGTGAAGGTCGGCGACCAGGTCGTCGCGGGCGTGGGCATCCGAAAGAAGGGGTTTTTGGGCTCGCTGAGCGTCGACAAGCCGTCGCTCAAGATTCGGTTCGACCGGTACGTCGAGCAGCGCTTGTCAGGCATGAAGCGCATGACGCTCAACAACATGCAGCAGGACGCCGGCCTGATTACGGCGTGTCTGGCCTATGGCGTCATGCGCGACGCCGGACTTCCCGCGCCGCGCTGCAATTTCGCCCGGGTTCGCGTCAACGACGTGGACCTCGGCGTGTACGCCCACGTGGAGAGTATCAAGTCGGCATTTTTGCAGCGAAACTTCGGATCATCGGGGGGCAACCACTACGAGGGCACGATCAGCGACTTCCGCGATGGGTTCCTGGACACCTGGGAGAAGAAGACCCACATCGCGCAGGACGACTGGAGCGACGTCGACGCTGCGGCGCTAGCCCTGGAGACCGACGATGAGCAGCTGCTCGAGGCCGCGGCGCAGGTGTTCGACCTGGGCGCGTTTTACACGTTCTGGGCCGCCGAGGTGCTGTTGGCGCACTGGGATGGCTACGCGGGCAACACCAACAACTTTCACATCTACCGCGACCCGATCGCCGGGGACGGGCGGTTTCGATTCATCCCGTGGGGTGTCGACGCGGCCTTCGAGAACATCCCCGAGTTGGCCGGAGAGGGGGTGCTCATTCCCCAGTCCGTGCTGGCCTTCGGGCACCTGGCCAACCGGTTGTACGGCGTGGAAGCGGGCCGCGATGCCTACCACGCGGCCCTCCAGGGTCTCCTCGAGGGGCCGTGGAGCGAGGCGGCGCTGGTCGCCGAGGTGGATCGCATGGAGTCCTTGCTGGAGCCGCACCTGAGCAGCGCAGAGCGCGCGGCCATGAGCCAGAAGTTGAGTTTTCGTAGAGCGTGGATCCAGGCGCGGCGAGGGCAACTCCTGGGAGAGCTGCAGCCGACGCCGCCGGCCTGGGAGCCTCCCGCACGCGAGCCGGTGTGTTGGCCGGTCGCCGGGTCGGTCAGCGTGACCTTCAGCACGACCTGGGGCAGCTCGGGTTTCGACCCCTTGACCTCTTCCGGGACGGTGGAGGCGAGCGTCACCGGAGTGGGGCCCCTGGGCAACGTGAGCTGCACCGCCCGCGTCGGCACCGCGGAGGGAGAGGTGGGTGAAGCGGTTATCGAGGTCATCGCCCAGGGCGCGGGTGATAGCTATTTTCTGGCGCGGATCGTCGGGCCCGTCGGGGCGGTGGCGGCCAACGCCAGCGCTCCGATCGATTGGCGCGAGTTTCGCGGTTACCTCGGCTACTTCATCCCCCTGGCCAATGAGTTCTCGGCGTTTGGGCTGCTCTATGGCGGCAGCGTGAGCTTCGACGAGGCGACGACCGTTCCGGGTGGCTCCGTGACGGGCTCGTTTCAGGCCGACGTGGTCCTCGCGCCGCTGTGACGACGCCGGGTCGGGGCGCGGCGCGCACAATCCTCGCGCCGCTGTGACGACGCCGGTTCCGGGCGCGGCGTGCACAGAGCCTCTCCCGCCGACTCGTGGAGCGGCCTTCGCTCGCCAGCGGGGCGGCGACGCCGACCGCGGAGACGTTGCGCGATCACGGGCGTTCAACCCAACTGACCGGCGCAATCAGACCACCCAACCTGCCTCGAGCCTCAGCTCAGAGCCGCAGCTCGCGCATGCGCAGTTTGAGCGCTCGCTCGGACACCTCCAACGCCTCCGCGGCGGCCCTGGGGTCACCACCGTGGGCCTCGAGGGCGGCCGAGATCTCGGCGCTGTCCATCTCGCGCGCGGTCCGAATTCCGTGCCGGGTCAGCAGCCCGTAAAGCGCGTATTTGGACACCCCGAGGGCCCGAGCCGTCTTTTGGATGGCGAACCCCTGGCTGCGCAGCGTCTCGCGGACTGCTTCCGCGTCGAGCTTCGATGGGTCTCGGGTAGGCGCTCTGAGGGCCTCATCGACGCTCTCGTTGGCGCTCGGGGCCGAGGGGGCTTGCGCCAACAGGCGCTCGAGCGGTCCGTCCAGGGTGATGTGGTCGGCTCCCCGCCCAGAGATGACGATCTGGCGGACCACATTGCGCAGCTGCCGCACGTTCCCGCGCCAGGGGTTGCGCAGCAGCGCCTCGCCGACGGACGCGGGGAACCAGAGCGCTTTGCCCGGCTGCTCCGTGATCCGGTGCTCCTCCCCCACCTGCGACAGCTCTCGCTTCAGAAAGTGCAGCATCAGGCGACCGATGTCGTCGCGTCGCTCCCGGAGCGCCGGGACCCACACCTCGTAGCCAGCCAGACGGTGCAGCAACGGCTCGCGAAAGGTCCCCTGGGCGACGGCCTCTTCCAGGTTCGCGTCGGTGGCGGCGATGACCCGCACGTCCACTTGTCGAGCCTCCGTGGCGCCCACCCGCCGCACCTCGCCGGTCTCCAACGCGCGGAGCAGCATCAGCTGGACGTCGCTCGGGGCGTCACCGATCTCGTCGAGGAACAAGGTGCCCCCGTCCGCTTGCTCGAAGTAGCCGGCGCGGGGCCGGTCAGCGCCGCTGAAGGCGCCGCGTGCGTGACCGAAGAGCTCTGAAGCGATCAAGGAGCGCGGGATGGCCCCCATATTCAACGCGACCAGCTCTCCTCGGCGCGGGCGTCGCTCCGCGTCCGGCGCGCTGACCTGGCTGAGCGCGTGGATGGCCTGCGCGACGAGCTCCTTTCCGGTCCCGGTCTCGCCGCAGATCAGCACTGGCACGTTCAGGTCTGCGACGTGTTTGAGCTGATCACGGACCTTCGCCACCCCGTCGCTCGCTCCCACCAGCCCGAGGCCGTCCGGCGGCTGATTCGGTGGCTGTCGACGGTGCAGCAAGAACACGGCGCGGTTGGCGATGGTCAGCGTGACGCCGCGATTGAGCTCCGCCGTCGTGATGATGCGCTTGCGGGCGACCGGCACCCCGTCGACGTGAAGGGGCATCCCTCCGGACTCTCGGACGGCCACGACCCCCGCAGGGCCATTACCCTGTACGACGATGGCCGTGCGGCTGATGAAGGTGTCACCCAGCGGCGCGGCGTCCGCACCGCCGGGCACCACGAACCCTGGGCTGAGCCGAGACAGCTCGACGGTGCCTCGCCCATCCAGCTGCGGTACCAGGGCCACCTCGCCGATGCGATCCAGGTGCGGGTGGTAGGCGATGGTCAAGCACATGAGCCCCGGCTTTTTTCGCTGGGGAGTCAGCACCTCGCCGGTGCGCGTCTCAAGGTTCAGCTCGTTAAGCCGCGGCCGCCTTCTACTCATGGTCGAAGGCTACCACATCACCAGCGGTTTCCTTTTCCGCTTTGGAGGGGCGGGCTGTTTGATCTCCTCGGAGGCCTTCTTCTTCTTCTTCTTCTTCCTCTTTCTCTTCTTCTTCTTCTTCTTCGTCTGGAGGTGCTGTTGCCGGCCGCTGGGCGGGGCGTCTCGCGGCTGCGCGGTCTCCACCGCCGCATCCGATGGTCCGTCGGCGCCGGCGTCGTCAGCGGCGCCGCCACCGCCTCCCGGCGCATCCCGCGCCGTGGCCTCTGTCAC
>JAAZYN010000136.1 GCA_014239625.1 Myxococcales bacterium
CGGTGCTCCTGATGAAGCACCTTGAGCGCCACGACCGCTTGGGTCAGAAGACTGCGCGCGACGTACACCGTGCTCGACGAGCCCGAGGCGATGGTTGCGCTCGTCAGGTAACGGCCCGCTATGGTTTCGCCGACTGCCATCCGCTGCGGAGCCTATCCCACGTCACTTGGTCTGGAAAGTCACTTCCGGCGCGATGGTTCGGGTGCCATCGAGGACGTCATCGACCGAGGTGTCGCCCAGCACGTGCCGCCGCGAAAACGACAGCATGTAGGCGTCGACGATGGACCAGCCGTGCGCATCCTCCATGTTGAAACACCCTCCCATGGCGAAGGTGTGGTGGCATGCCCCGGCGAGGTCAGCCCAGGCCGAGCCAGCGGGCAACCCCTCCCAGTACGCCAGCGATTTTTCAGGTGTCGCCGAAGCGTCCTCGTCACCGGTCAGCATGAGCACCGGGACGGAGATCGCCGACAACCCCGTCTCCCCGAACGTGTCGCGGTCGCCCGCGGCCATCGGGATGATGCCCTTGACACGCGCGTCGTGGACTCCCGCCGCGAACGCGGCGGCTTCGCCGTCGGTGCACGGATCGCCGCCGAACCCACCGCCGGCTGCGCAGTCGCTCTCGAGCTTGGTCGCGTCCCACTGAGCGCCGGCCACGGTGAAGGCGGTGTAGCCGCCAAAGCTGTGCCCGCTGAGGACCGTGTTGTCGGTATCCAGGAGCCCGGCCAGGGGGTCGGTCTCAGGCAGGTCGGCCAGCCCGTCGAGGCACGCGCTGATGTCCTGACCTCGCAGGAAATAGATGGCGTTGTCGCGGTCGGGGCCGTCGGTGGTCGTGTTGCCGAGGTGGTCGGGCCCAGTGACGACCCAACCGTGACTCGCCAGGAACGCGAGGTTGCGCTCGGTGGCTCCGACGAAGCCTTGGTGCCCATGGGAGAACAGGTGCAGCGGGTACTGGCCGGCCACGGCTGGGGGCGCCAGCGACGCGTTGTCAAACGCGAACTCCAGGGAAAACAGGCCCAGGTGCACCGGCGCCTCTCCCGTCTCGTCCTCGGTTGGGTAATACAGGTGGAGCACCAACGTGCGCGGCTCGCTTGGGCTCACGCCGGTCGGCGTGTAGGTCACCTCGACAGTGCGGTGCCCCGCCGAATAAGGCCCGTACTCGGTGACGGGCCATGAGAGGTCGGGTCGCACCGGGCCAGCGGCCTCGTCGGTGCCGGTGTCGGCCGTCGTCACGTCCGCGTCGCCTCCTGGTTCCGGCGACGGGGTCGTGTTCGGAGGGGCTGAACACGCGGTCAGTAGGAGAGCGGAGATCGCCAGAGACCAAGGGGAACGCAGGTGCATGGCGAGAGCCTATCACGTGGCTCTTGCATCTGCGCGTCCAGACCCCGACAATCCGGGCCATCATGAGCAACACCAACTGTACTCGCTGCCAAGAACGCTCTCCAGGTATCGACGGGTTCATCCCCTTCGTCGGTGATCTGAAAGCACGCATCGCTGCCGAAATCTGTTCAGTGTGCTGGGCGGATTGGCAGGAGATGCAGATGAAGGTCATCAACGAGTTCCGCCTGCACATGGGCGAAGCGGCCCATCGCGAGGTGCTTTACAACCACGCCGCCCAGTTCTTCCGTTTCGACGGCGGTGACGGCGCCTTCGCCTCGGCGGGTCCCGAAGGCGGTCTCAGCCCGGGGCCTTCAAGCGAGACCTGATGAGGCCTCTGGCAGTTGTGGCCATCGCCTCGGCGTTCATCCTGACCGCGGCCTCAGGCTGTGGCCGCAGCGAGCGCCAGGCCACAGCGCCACCCACGACGCAGCCGCCCGCACCGCAGACGGTGAGCCCCGCGGCCGGGCAGCCGTCGACCACCCGCTCCGGGACAGCGCCGGCGGCTTCGCAGGCCCGTTGGTCGCCGCGCACGACCGAGCAGATCAAGCGGGATGGCAATTTCCTGAAGAGCAGCGGCTCGCTGTATCTGAGGCAGCATCAGAACAACCCCATGGAGTGGTATCCCTGGGGCCCACGAGCTCTGGCCCGGGCGAAGGCCGAGAACAAGCCGATCTTCCTGAGCATCGGCTACGCGTCGTGCCACTGGTGCCACGTGATGGAGCACGAGGTGTTCGAGAAAGACGCCGTCGCGTCGTACATGAATCAACACTTCATCAACATCAAGGTGGACCGTGAGGAGCGCCCGGACCTCTACACCATCTACATGGACGCTGTGGTCGCCATGACGGGTCGTGGGGGCTGGCCGATGACCGTGTTTTTGACGCCGGATCTCAAGCCATTCAAAGGCGGCACATACTTTCCGCAGAAGCGCTTCATGCGGTTGGTGCGGGGGGTGCTCGCTCAGTTCACGACCGACCGGGCCACCATCGAGGCCGAGGGTGAAAAGTATGCCCGTCGGATCTCGGCAGGGCCCCAGATCTCGTCGGCCGCCGGGGCGATGTCCGCGGACTTCTTGAGGGGAGTCCCCAACCGGATTGTCAACCACTTCGACCTGGAGTGGGGCGGCTTGTCGCAGCGGACCAAGTTTCCAACTCCAGCACGCTGGTCGTTCTTGCTCAACCACTATCGAAAGTGGGGGGACGAGCGGATCGGCGAGCAGGTCGAGCTGACGCTTCGGAAGATGGCGACGGGTGGCATGTACGACCACCTGGGCGGGGGGTTTCATCGATACTCGGTGGAGAAGACGTGGATGATCCCTCACTTCGAGAAGATGCTCTACGACAATGGCCAGCTCATCGAGCTGTACGTCAACGGTTACGCGACCTTTGGTGCACCGCTATTTCGGGACGTGGCGGTCGACATCATGGAGTTCATGATGCGCGAGATGCAGGACCCCGAAGGTGGGTTCTACGCCAGCTACGACGCCGACAGCGGCGGGGAGGAGGGCACCTTCTACGTGTGGACTTCGGCCCAGCTGAAGGCCGTCGCGGGCCCGCGAGATGGGGCGGCGTTGGCCGAGATCCTGGACGTGACGTCGCGCGGAAACTTCGAGCATGGCACGACGGTCCTGAGCCGTGGCCGTCGCAGCCTGAAGCTCATCGCCACCCGCTTGAAGCGCCCTGTGTCGGAGCTGTCTGGGCTGTGGGCCAAGTGGCGGGTCAAGCTGCGGGAGGTTCGCGCCAAGCGTGTGTGGCCAGGGCTCGATAAGAAGATCGTGACGGCGTGGAATGGGCTGGCCATCGCCGGCTTCGCGAGAGGCTACACGATGACCGGCAATGACGCGTTTCGAAAGGCCGCCGAGCGGGCTGCGGATTACCTGTGGCGGGTGCATCGCCGCGCCGACGGGGGCGTATATCGCGTCAGCAACGGGGGAAAGCCCGAGCATCCGGGTATCTTGGACGACTACTCCTTCTGGGCCGATGGGTTGATGGCGCTGTTTCAGGCGACCGGCGACCGCGTCCACCTCGAGCGGGCGCTGACGCTGCTCGAGGAGGCCGACAAACGCTTCGCCGAGCCCAACGGAGCTTGGTATCTGTCAGAGGCTGGCGTCGAGGCGCCGCTGGGGCGGCAGATCGATGTGCACGACTCCGTGCGGCCTTCTGGCATCTCGCGGATGCTCCGAACGCTGATGCACGTCGCGGCACTTCAGGGCTCCGAGCGTCACTTCGTCAGGGTAGAGAAGGTGCTCAACAGCTACATGGCCGTCATTCGGCGCTCCGGCCTCAGCGTCGGCGGGTGGCTCGACGTGGGGCTCTTGAAGGTGGGGCCGCTCTATGAGGTGATCATCGCCGGCGACCCCGCCGACCCGGGAACGGTCGCGCTGCGCAACGCTCTTCGCGCCAAGCAGCCCACCTGGGCGGTGACCTTCGAGGTGCCTGCGGCGGGGCCGGCTGAGGCGACCAGGAAGTTGCTCCCCCCGAGTTTTGGGAAGTCGGCCAAGAACGGCAGGTCGCACGCTTACGTATGTGTGCGGGGGTCGTGCAAGAAGCCGACGTCCGACGTCGCGGAGCTGACCAAGCAATTCATGGACGGTTGGAAGCGTTAGATGTGCGCGGGCGCTGAGCTGCACGCTGCGCCCCGACTTCATTAGGCGACTCAGGATGTATAGATGGCATTGAGACCGATCTGGGTTGACGTCCCCGACGATGTGTCGGCGGTGACCACCGTGGGCGAAGCGGAGTGCGATCCGCGGAGTGTCGGCATGGACGACGCCGACGTGGCGGCTATCCACGCGGCCATGGAGGCGCTGTACCGCTCGCGAACCCAGCCGGCGGTGACCCTCTGCATCCGCCGCGCTGGACGGGTCGTGTTCAACCGCGCCATCGGCCACGCCCGAGGCAACGGACCCGACGACAAGGGCGTCAACCCGCTGACTCTGGCGACTCCGTCGACGCCCTTCTGTATCTTCTCGGCGTCCAAAGCGATCACCGCTGTGGTGATGCACCTGCTCGACGCCCAGGACGCGCTGCGATTGGACGACCCGGTCAGCGAGTACATCCCGGGGTTCGGCAAGCACGGCAAGCGATGGATAACGATTCGGCACGTGCTGACCCATCGCGCCGGGATCCCATCGCTCAATAAGCACAGCGACCCGGACCTCCTCACCAAGCCCGACCTGATCTTGGGCCTGTTGTGTGACGCCAAGCCGACTCTGCCGCCGGGGCGGCGCTTGGCGTATCACGCCGTGACAGGTGGCTTCATCATGGGCGAGATCGTCAAGCGGGTCACCGGCCAGACCATCGCTGACGTGCTGCGCGAGCAGATCGCCGAGCCCCTCGGGTGCGACGTCTTGAGCTACGGTATCGACCCCGACCGCGCCCACACGATGGCCCACAACAGCTTCACGGGGTGGCCCGTGCCGTTCCCTGTCTCGGCCATCATCCGGCGCGCTCTGGGCGCCTCCATGGAACATGCCTGTGAGATCTCGAACGACGAGAGGTTCTTGAGCGCGATCGTCCCCTCGGGCAACGTCGTGGCGACCGCAAACGATCTGGCGCTGGTCTACGATCTGTTGTTGCACAAAGGCACGCTGGGCGGCGCCGCCGTGATGTCACCGCGGGTCGTCCGGCGTCTGCGCCAAGAGTCCAGCTACCTGGAGGTCGACCTTACCCTGGGCATGCCCATCCGCTACGGCCAGGGGGTGATGCTGGGGGCCCGGCCGATCAGCATGTTCGGGCCCGACACCCCTCGAGCGTTTGGCCACTATGGGTTCGTGAACATCGCCGGCTGGGCCGATCCGGACCGGGACATCGCCGTGGGCCTCCTGACCAGCGGCAAGCCTATCGTCGCCGGGCATTTTCTGGATTTCTATCGGCTGCTGACGACCATCTCCCGGCGTTGCCCCAAGGTGCCCAGCCGGCGCTGAGGAAAAACAGGTTGCGGCGCGGTCTCGAGTCGTTACGGTCCGCCTCCATGAACGAACCCAAAGTCTGCATCATCACCGGCGCCAACGCTGGCATCGGCAAGCACACCGCCATCGGCATGGCCAGATCCGGGTACACGACGGTGATGGTCGCACGGAATCCGGAAAAGGGCCGGGCGGCGCTGGCCGAGGTGAAGGCCGCGGCAGGACGCGATGATGTCGAGCTGGTGATAGGAGACCTGGGGACCCTGGCGACCACGGCCGCGTTGGCGGACGCGTTGAGCCAGCGCTACCCGGTCATCGACGTGTTGATCAACAACGCCGGGGTCTGGATCACGAGGCGATCCGAGAACGCCGAGGGGATCGAGCAGACCTTGGCGACCAATCACCTGGCGCCCTTCTCGCTGACCCTGCGGCTCCTCGACGCCCTGAAGCAGGCCGAACAGGGGCGCGTCATCACGGTGTCGAGCGCGCTTCATCGCCGCGGCCAGATCGCGCTCGATGACCTCAACACGGTCACCCGACCCTACCGCGGTATTCAAGCCTACGCCGACACCAAGTTGATGAACATTCTGTTCACACGCGCCCTGGCCCGGCGATTGACGGTCGAGGGATCACGGGTCACCGCCAACGCGGTCCACCCCGGTAGAGTCAAGACGGAGATCTCGACCAAGGCCCAGGGCGTCACCGGCGCTCTGGCGCGCATCTTCACCCCGGTCGTCGGTCCCTTCCTCAAGAGCGCCGCGCAGGGGGCCGAGACGTCGATCCACGTCGCCCTGAGCGATGAAGGCGGAGCGTTCAGCGGCGAGTACTTCGCCGACAACGCACGCAAGGAGCCACGGCCGCGGGCGACCGATGATGTCGTCGGCGAGCGGCTCTGGAGCAAGAGCCTCGAGCTGGTCGGGCTGCCCCTGTCGCCCTGAACTCCACACCGTCGCTCGCGGCCTCAGCCGCTGCTGCGCGCGGCTTGTGGACGATGGGGGCCCAGCCCGGAGGCTGGCCCCTCGCCTGGGCGCTTGCGTCGCGAGGCCGGCAGCCGCCACGCCCGGCGGCGCCGTCTCCGCTCCTCCGCCATCTGCGGGGCTTCAACGATGTGATCGGGGGGGCAGACGCCGCCCTCGGATGGGTGCGGCGGCTCAGTTGTAGCTGCAATCGAGCAGCGCGCCGGGTTGGCCGTCCTGGCCGCTGTTGCCGAGGCTGACGCCGGCGGGGCCGCCGGAGCCGGCGAAACCACCCTGGTACAGGTTGTTGGCCGCTGCGCTGCAGTAGTCGGGTGCCCCAGCGACCCCCGAGGTGTACACCCCGAAGCTGCCGCCGCCGCAGCCGCCACCGCCGCCGCCACCGTGTCCGCCGGAGCCGCCTTCGCCACCCTTACCTGCGGCTTTGAAACACCAGCACGAGTCGCCGCAGCTGCCTCCGAAGGCGCCCCGTCCGCCCTCGCCACCGACGCCGCCTGCGCCGCCTGCGCCGCCGTCGCCCCCAAAACCCCGGATGATCGTCGAGTCATGAAAGCTCGGAGCGTCGCCGCCCACCACGAGGACGCCGAAGCTGCCACCGCCGGCGGGACCGCCGAGCCCGGAGGCCCCCCCGCAGCCGCCCGACCCGCCGCCTCCTCCGTGCGCGCCGATCCGGTCGCCGACGCAGCAGACCGCGCTGTTGCACGATCCGCCGCCGCCAGCGCCGCCGCCGCCGCCGCCGCCGCCGTTACCCCCAGACACGCCGTCGGTGCCGTTTCCACCGACCCAGTGGCCGGCGATGATGGAGCCCACCGGCGATGTGCAGCCGAGACCGCCGCTTCCGTTGCCGCCGTCGGCGCCGTTACTGCCGCTGGTCCCCGCCATGTCTGCGGACGGCAGAAAACACGCGCAGCCACCCCCCTGGTTGCTCATCTGGCCGTCATCGCCGGCGTCACCACCGACGCCAGCGGCGCCGCCGAGGACGCCGGCGCCTGATTGGCCGTCGGCGCCGTCGATGCCGCTGCTCTCAGAGTCGGGATTCGGCGCGCACTGGTTTCCGCCGCCGTCGCCACCGCTCACGACGTCGGTGCCGCAGGTCAGTGCGCCCCCGTTGTCGATCTGCCGGGCATCGGTGCAGGGCGACGCGTCGGTCTCATAGGCGTCGTAGTCCGGGTCGGGGCCTGGCACGTTGAAGGAGACGCCCCACGACTCGAGGGTGCCGAAGTTGTTGTTCTTGTCGTCGACGACGGTGATCGTCCAGGTGCCCTGAGTGCTCTCGCCAGAGAACGCGGCGGTCACGTCGAAGGTGTCGATGATGTCGTTGGCGTTGCCGCCGATCTTGTTGTGAACGACCGTGGAGGTGCCGGTTGGGCTGATCACGGTGACCACGAGGTCCCCGCGCGCGCCATGGATGATGGTCACATCGACGAACGCCGAGCTGATGGCGCAGTCCACGCTCATGTTGAGGCTCTCGGAGATTCCCGTCGGGTCGTTGTCCGGGATCAGCGTTCCCGGCATGGCCGATGCGCTGATGAGGTCGCAGCTGCCGCCCCCGATGAACGTGCCGCCGCCGTTCAGCCCGGTGGCGCCCGATGGGG
>JAAZYN010000137.1 GCA_014239625.1 Myxococcales bacterium
GTCAGCGCTGCGGATCCGCCGGTTGCAGCCGAAGGGCCATGAAACATCCGGGCTACTGCTCGCCAGGACGACCATGAGGTCGCTGCGGCGCTGAACTGGGGCACGCAGAGGCGCCAGCTGTGCCCTTCGACCGCGGGTGACGGCGCCGGCAGGGGGCCGGGCCCGTCGTCCTCGGCCAGGAGGGTTGGCCGGGATGGTCATGGCGCGTCGAGCGCGACCAAGGGAGATGTAGCGCTGACGACCGTGGCACGGATCGCCAGGCCGGTGCCGTCGGTTGCGACACCGTCGAGCCAGCCGAAGCGGGGTCGCGCTTATCAGCGCTGCGGATCCGTCGGTTTGGGCCGGAGGACCGTCGGTCAGGCGTAAAACGCTTCGATGTCGCTGGAGAACTTGGTGTTCACGACGTTGCGTTTCACCTTCATGGTCGGGGTGACCTCGCCGGTGTCCACCGTGAACTCCACCGGTAAGATCTTGATCTTCTTGATCGTCTGGTAGCTCGCCACGCGCTCGTTGCAGCGTGAAGCGATCTCGCCCATCAGATAGTCGTGAACCTGCGCTTGGTCGGCCATGGTCGCCACATCTGAGGGCGTGACTCCAGCCGCCGATGCGAGATCTTCGAGGACCTCGCCGTCGAGCGTCACCAGCGCCGTCAAGTACGGCTTCCGGTCGCCCACGACCACGGCCTGCGAGATCCCCTGGATGGACTTGATGTAGCCCTCCATCTCCGCGGGCGCGACGTTCTTGCCGCCGGCGGTGATGAGGATGTCCTTTTTGCGTCCCGTGATGCGCACCAGGCCCTGATCGTCGATGGAGCCCAGGTCGCCGGTGTGCAGCCAGCCCTCCTCGTCCAGGAGCTCGGCCGTTTGAGCTTCCTGCCTGAGGTAGCCGCGGGTCATGTTGCGACCCTTGAGCAGGATCTCTCCGTCGTCGGCGATCATGATCGTGACGCCGTCGAGGGCCTTGCCCACCGAGCCGAAGCTCGGCTTTTTGTAGACGCCGAGCGTCGCGAGCCCGGTCGTCTCGCTCATCCCGTACCCCTCGTAGATGGTGAGCCCGAGAGACGCGAAGAACTCCAAGGTCTCGATGGAGATCGGCGCGGCGCCGGTTCCAGCTACGACCACGTTCTCCAGGCCGAGCGCCGTCTTCACCTTGGAGATGACCAGTTTGTTGGCCAGGTTGCGGAGGAAGCCCTGCTGGGGGGCGCCGGTGGCGACCTCTCGCTTGAAGGCCTCCAGCTCGGTCCGCAGGGCCCACTTGGTCAAAGCGCCCTTGAGCCCTGTCACGGCGTTCAGTTTCTGCTCGAGGACCGCCTGGAACTTCTCCCAGACCCGCGGCACGCCGACGAAGAACGTCGGTCGGACGTCGTTGAGGAAGGCTTTGATCTGCTTGATGTCGGGGCAGTAGTAGACCTCGCCGCCGGTGTCCAGGTGGAAGAACGTCGTGAACAGTTGTTCGGCGACGTGACACAGGGGCAGGTACGACACCGTCCGATAGGCGCCCGTCTCGCGGTAGCTCGGGAAGCGGTCGATGCAGGCTTTGGACATCATCAGGATGCCGCCGTGCTCGAGTTGGACCGCCTTGGGTGTCCCTGTGGTGCCCGAGGTGTAGATGAGCAGGCACGTCTCATCGGTGGTGAGCTCGGCCAGACGCTTGTCGAGCTCGGCCTCCTCGACGCTTCGACCTCTCTCTTTGAGCTGCTCGTAGGTGATGACCCGCTCGTCGGTGCTCCCCAGGTCATCCATGGTGACGATGTGCTCGACCA
Organism: Myxococcales bacterium; assembly: GCA_014239625.1. Classification (GTDB taxonomy): domain Bacteria; phylum Myxococcota_A; class UBA9042; order PHBI01; family JAAZYN01; genus JAAZYN01. The sequence continues at coordinate 1,763 of JAAZYN010000137.1, forward strand.
GCGGCGTCTCGCCGGAGGTGATCCCCCAGAGGTACTTGTCGAGCTGCTCCTGCGTGTCGCAGATGGCGATCTTGCACTGCGAGTGGGCCACGATGAACGCGACCTGTTCGTTCATGAGTGTGGTGTAGATCGGCGCGGGGATGCCGCGGTTGGCCATGATGGCGAACTGGAGGATGGACCACTCCGGGCGGTTGTTGCCGACGATGGCGACGCACTCGGCGACCCCGTGGCCCAGCGCCTGCAGGCCGCGCGCCACGAGCCGGGCTTCGTCCCAGTACTGTCTCCAGCTCCAGGTGTTCCAGCCGTCGCCCGACTTCTTACCGTGAATAGCCGGCCTGGCGCCGGTCGTTTCGGCCCAGTTGGCCAGCTGATGAACAAGCGTGTGCGGTGTGGACATGGTGTCGCTCCTTTCGATGACGTCCGATAACACGTCGCCGGTGCGTCGGCCATGGGTGTCGCGAGTGAGCGGTCGATCTGAACGAGATCGCGGCGAGTCCAGCCTCGAACCATGGCCCGAGACGTGTTCGGGACAACCCGGGAGGTCGGCCGTCCGGCGCGAGGTGACAGGGTGGCGGCTGAGCCTGGGTCAGCAATGGACGGCCGCGGCTCGGGGTCAGACCTGGCGCGCCGGTGACATATCGCGCGCCGACGCACCGGTCACCGTGTCTCTACTTCGAGCGAAACCGAGGAGGCGTCGTGCTGCCGGGTGTGGCACGGACCGGATGCGGGCCACGTCGTACTTCACGTTCGTCGAGCCCGCCCCAGGGAGGTCGCACCCGTCCGCGCTGCGGATCCGCCGGTTGCAGCCGAAGGGCCATGAAACACCCGGGCTGGCCGACGCGCCTCGCCGGTTCACCTGGAGCAGCTGGTGTGATCGGCGTCGTGGGGCTATGGTCGGGGTCGGTCGGTCCAAGGGAGAAACACGTGCCCCTGTTACGATCCCTCGCGGCCATGTTGACGCTGTTGGTCACCTTTCCCGTGAACGCGCAGCTCAACGTCGACTGTACTCCGATCGCCGAGACCGGTTACGACGCGGGCACGCCGTTTTCGCTGACCGTCATCACGATCAACGGCAAGAAGGTCGAAGAGGACCTGGCTCGCGCCTACTTCGCGATGTACAACGCCGCGCAGGCGGAGGGCGTCAACCTGGTCCTCTCCAGCGGCTTCAGGACCCACGCTCAGCAGACCTACCTCTACGACTGCTATCAAGATTGGGTATCTGCAGGCTCCCCGACCAACGCCAGCGGCGGCAAGCTCTGCGTCAACGGGTGCGGCTCCTGCAACATCGCGGCGACGCCGGGCTATTCCAAGCATCAAAAGGGTGACGCCGTGGACATCTCCACCAACGGCGGGACCAACGCCGCCTACAGTTGGCTCAAGGGCTGGGGTTACACCGGGAGCGGCCACGCCTTTGGCTTCGCCGACACGTTCAACCCTCCAGAGCCGTGGCACTGGGTGTACGTGAACCCAGGGACCTGGGTCGGCCCGTGTGATGGCCCGGGCGCCTCCGAACCGGCCTGCACGCCGTCGCCGGTCGCCGGGGCGGAGAGCTCCGTGTTCAAAGATCTGCCGCCGGGAGCGTTCGGCCAGAAGGAAGCGGAGCTTTGCTATGCCGCGGGGATCACCAATGGCTGCGCGGTGGACTACTTCTGTCCCAACTGCAGCACCACGCGAGCCATGGCGGTGACGCTCCTGATCCGGGCCGCCGGGATCCCGGTCGACGCCAACGCCAGCCCCTCCTTCACCGACCTCACGCCGGGCGCCTACTACGTGCCCTATGTGGAGAAGGCCAAGGAGCTGGGGATCACCCAGGGCTGCAGCGCGACGGAGTTCTGTCCGAACGATGCGGTGACGCGCAAGGAGTTCGCCAAGTTCCTGATCGAGACCCTGGGCGTCCCGACAGTGAGCCCGGCGAGCCCCTCGTTCACCGATGTATCCCAGGGAGATTGGGGCTACCCGTACGTCGAGACCCTCAAGGCGCTCTGCATCACCACGGGCTGCTCAGCGACGACCTATTGCCCCGATGAGCCGGTGACCCGGGCCATGGCCGCCATCTTCATCAGCCGCGCGTGGGACCTGGCAGACACCAATGACTGCATCTCCTACTGCGACAGTGACGCATGCGCCGGCGCGTCCTTCTGCGAGAACTGGAGCGAGTGCACCTTCGCCAGCACCTGCGCCGAGATCGGGACGCGCGCGCGCACGTGTCACGCGTTCAGCTGCGTTGGCGCGGTGACCGACGCGACCTGCGCCGAGACGACCAGCGACGAATCCGACAGCTGCTCGCGGGACACCGACGGCACCGTCGTCGATGGGTGGGGCCCCTGGAGCGACTGCGCACCCACCGCTCAATGCGCCACCACCGGCACGCGGAGCCGAACCCGAGTCATCTGCTCCGATGGGTCGGAGGCCGAGGACACCCAGACACAGAGCTGCACGCCTGCCGACGATCCCGACTGCGCGCCGGGGCCCGACGCCGCTCCGGATGCTGGCGCGGCGCCGGGTCCCGAGCCCACGCCGGATGGTGTCGTGTCCGACAGCTCCGATGGCGGCGCCAGCGTGCCCGACGCGACCGACGGGTCCGACAGCGCCGCGGACACTGCGCAGCCCGGCGACAGCGGCTCAGGCCCCGTAGACGGAGGCAGCGGCGCGGGGACGGATGGGGCCCCCGCGTCCCCTGACGATGACGCCCCGGGCGTAGCCGACACGACGGTCCCTGGGGCGCCGGGGGGCGGCACGTCGAGCGGTTGCTCCGGCGCGCCTCTCCAGGCGCCGGCGCCTTGGCTGGGCATGGTCCTGTGTCTGTGGGTCGCGGCGCGGGTTCGCCGGCGACATACGTGAGCATCCTGCCCAAGGTCGTCAACGCATCTAAACGGCGCCAATCAGCCCCCACCGACGCGGCTCTTCGGTCCCGTCTGGCGGCTGACGTGCGGCCTCACGGCTGCCGCCGCGTGGCTCTGCTGGGGGGGACGCGAAGGTGGCCGGCGCGTCCCGGCGATGACCGTCTGCGGTCTGCAGCTGGCGCGGCCTGGGTGAGCTCCACCGCGTGACGGAGCTATGAGCCGATCCGGTCCATCTCGATGATGGCTCCCGCTGGCGCCGTGTCGTCGGTGAGGTCGATGCGCGCGTGCACCGCCCAGAGGTTGTCGCCCTCTGGGTCGACCAACACCTGCATCACCGTCCACGTGTGCCGCCCGTCCTCCTGAATCCGGGTCTTGTCGGTCATGCGCGCGGAGTGATCGAACACCAGCCCCTCGTACTCCTCCAGGAAGGGCTGCAGGGCGGCCTCGAAGCGATCCGGTGGCCAGCTGTCGCCCGGAACCTGGCGCACGCGCTTGGACGCAGCCTCGTAGTCTCCGGTGGCCAGCGCTTTGACCAGCAGATGGAGTTCAGAGCGGACGCGGGCGTGAAATGTGCGCGCGTCGCGGGAGATGTCGTAGGGCTGCGCGCCGTCGCCGTCGCCGTCTTGGCCGCCATCGCCGAGCATCATGCGCTCCCAGGCCTCGACCAGGCTCGAGTCGACGTGCTGTAGCGTGGTCCGCAGAAAGGCGATGATGTCGGTGACCGCATCGTCCTGAAATGACTCCGGGACGCTCTGCACCAGCGCCTTGTAGCCTTCGCTGAGGTAGCGCAGCAGCACCCCCTCCATGCGTTCCAGCCCGAGCTCTTTGACGTACTCGTTGAATGCGCTGAAGCGCTCGAACATGTCGCGCAGCACCGACTTGGGCCGGATGTTGCGCTCGCCCACCCACGGGTGGGCTTCGGTGAACGCGTTGAAGGTGCGGTAGATGAAGTCCGCCTTGGGCTTGTCCCAGGTGACCTTGTCGAGGCGCTCCATCCGCTCGTCGTACTCCACACCCGCCGCTTTCATCTCCCAGACCAGCGCGTCTTTCTTCTTTTTGACCTGCTGGAACAGGATAGCGCGGGGATGCTCCAAGATGGACTCCACCACCGACACCAGGTCCAGCGCATAGGTCGGCGCGTCGCGGTCGAGCTGCTCGAGGGCTTCGAGGAGATACAGGGACAAGGTGTGGTTGAGCGAGAAGTCCTCTTGCAGCTCACCGGACACCCGAACCCGGCTGCCCCGGCCTCCATCTCGGCGGACGACCTCGAGGACACCGCCCGCCACCAGCGCCTTGAATTGACTCCGCGCCCGGCGACGCAGGCGCCGCTTGGAGCCCTCGTGCTGATGGCTGCGCCCGATCAGCTCGACCAACAAGCCATAGCCGCCGGCGCGGGGCAGCGGGTCGCGCCGCATCAGGTTCAAGAGCATCCCGTGGCTGACATCGAAGACCGACGCCAACCGCTCGGCCTCGTTGCCTCTGAGCTGCTCGAGCGTCGCCTCGTTCCACGGCTTGTAGCCGCGAGTGGGCGGCTGCTTCCTCACGAACTTCTTCTTCTTGCCCACCGCGCTGGCCGCCTTGATGGCGGCGCGCTTGTTCTCGATGACGTGCTCGGGAGCCTGAACCACGATGAAGCCCTGATCGTCATAGCCTTTCCGACCGGCGCGGCCAGCGATCTGCTTGAAGTCGCGGACGCTCAGCACACGCACCTGCTCGCCGTCGAACTTGCACAGCTTGGTGAAGAGCACGGTACGAATGGGGACGTTCACCCCGACGCCGAGGGTGTCGGTACCGCAGATCACCTTCAGCAGCCCCCTCTGGGAGAGCTGCTCGACCATGAACCGGTACTTGGGCAACAGGCCTCCGTGATGGATGCCGATGCCGTGGCGCACAAACTTCTGAACGTCCTTGCCGTAGGGGGTGTCAAACGGACGACCACGGAGGGCACGCGCGATCTCCGCCTTCTCCTCTTTGGTGCAGAAGTTGGTGCTCATCAGGTTCTGCGCTTGCTCGGCGCACGCTCGTTGGGTGAAGTTGACCTGATAGACAGGCGCGCGGTTGCTCTTCACCAGGGCGTCGAGGGTCTCGTGCACCGGCGTCTCGGCGTATGTGAACTCGAGCGGGACCGGGCGCTGATCCGACGACACCACGGCGACCGACTGCCCGGTCAACGCCTCGATCCCCTCCTCGACCAGGCGCGTCTCCCCCAGCGTCGCCGACATGAGCAAGAACCGGGCTCTGGGCAGGGTCAGCAGGGGGATCTGCCAGGCGCTCCCCCGATCGCGGTCCGAGTAATAGTGGAACTCGTCCATCACCACGTCGTCGACGTCCGCCGAGGCCCCCTCACGAAGCGCAATGTTCGCCAAAATCTCGGCGGTGCAACACAGGATGGGCGCGTCGCGGTTGATCGACGAATCGCCCGTCATCATGCCCACGTTTTCGGGTGAAAAGTCCTCGCAGAGTTTGAAGAACTTCTCGCTGACCAGGGCCTTGATGGGGGAGGTGTAAAACGAGCGTCGACCCAGCGCGAGAGACCGAAAATGCATCGCCGTCGCGACCAGCGACTTTCCCGACCCGGTGGGGGTCTTCAAGATGACGTGCCGCCCCGACATCAGCTCCAAGACGGCCTCTTCCTGGGCGGGGTAGAGCTCGATGTCCTGGTCGAAGACCCACTCCAAGAACAGCTCGAGTAGATCGTCGGAGGTGGCCACCCCACCCTCCGGGATGCGCGCGGTCAGGTTGATTTCGGCCTCGTTCACCCAAAACTCCGGTCGGTCGGTGGACCCTGGTATCCTGGAACCGCGCGTTGACGTCGACTTGTTCGTCCAGACGATGCGTTGTTCGAGCTCCGGCCCGCCGCCGGCAGGCCCTCGCCCTCGCGCTGGAGCGGCCCGCTCGAGGGAGCGGTCAAGGTACATCGTTTCCAGGACACCACCCGGATTATTCATGGCGCCGCGATCGAAGCCAAGCCGGCGTAGTGCTGACAAGGGTGGCGCGGGCCGGGGGCGTGTGGCGTCGTAGTTCCACGAACGCCGAGCCGGCCGAGGGGAGGCAGCGCCTGTCAACGCTGCAGAGCGCAGCCGCAGCGACATGAATCATCCGGGTTGGCCCGGATGATTCATGAACTTCGAGCGACACGTGCTGCTCCTCGGCTTGAGCGAGCACGCCGTGACAGCGCCGCAGCTCCCAAAGCGTGAGCCGAAGTCTGGGCAGGCGCTCCGAGCGCGTGCTCGCTTCCG
>JAAZYN010000138.1 GCA_014239625.1 Myxococcales bacterium
AACTGGGCCACGGGCAGCGCGATATGGAGCCCGGCCAGCGCCGCCGCGACGGCGCTGAACGCGTCGAGCGTGGTGCTGCTGATGGGCGGAGGGGCGATCACGATGGACCCGTGGATCGACGGCGTCGCCGCCGTGATGATGGTCTGGTACCCGGGGGTCGAGGGCGGTCGCGCGGTCGCCGATCTGGTGTTGGGTGACGCCAACCCGTCGGGGCGAGTCCCGATGACCTTCCCGGCCTCCGAGGCCGGGCTCCCCGAGTTCGACAACGTCTCGACCAGCGTCCACTACGGCTACTGGCATGGCTATCGCTGGCACCAGCGACAGAGCTTGCTGGCGGCGTTCCCGTTTGGGTTCGGGCTGTCGTACACGACCTTCAGCTATGACGCCCTGAGGGTCGTGGGGGGCGACGCGACGACGGTCACCGTCGAGGTGGACGTGTCCAACACCGGCGCGGTGGACGGCATCGAGGTGGTTCAGCTCTACATGTCGCCGCCAGCGGTTGGGTCCCTCGAGAGGCCGGCGAGAGAGCTGGTTGCCGCGGCCCCCTTGACGCTCGCCGCCGGCGCGACGGGCACCGCCACCCTCCGCGTGGCGCTGGCGGACCTCGCCGTCTGGGACGATGGCTGGACCACGCCGGGCGGGACCTACGGTCTGGCGGCCGGCCCGAACGTCGACGTGCAGCCCCTCGTCGCGACCGTCGAGATCGCGCCCTGACCAGCCTTTTGGCGACACCCCGAGCGGATCAGCTCGGCGCGTCCTCGCGACCGTCGGCGTGGATGGCGAAGCGGCCCTGGTCCGGGGCATGGACGGGAGCGTCAGAGGGCCAACTCCAGCCTCCGAAACCACCGCGTTGATAGTCGCGATAGGCCTCCATCAGCTCCTGCCGGGTGTTCATCACGAAGGGCCCCTGATGGGCCACCGGCTCTGCGATCGGCCGCCCCTGTAGCAGCAGGAGCTCGGCCTTCTGGGCTCCGGCTCGCAGCGCCAGGCCGCGATCCGACTGGAGGGCTCGGATCTTCCTGTTGGGGCCGACGCTCCGTCCGGCCACCGTCAAGGTGTCGCCTCGATGGAAGTAAAGCGTGCGCGACAAGCCCGACTGCGCCGCGGGCAGCGTCCAGGACGCGCCCGGATCCATCTCGATGGTCCAGATCGCCACCGCCGCCCCCGGATGAGCGGCCCACGAGTGAGGCGGCGGGGCGGGCGGCTCCCGCCCGTCGAGGGCGCCGGCGATGGTGGTCACCACGACCCCCTTGCCGCCCGCGTCGACCAGGCGGTGCGAGGGGATCTGCTCGTGCCACAGCATGGAGAAGTGGGGCGGGACCATCTTGTTTTTGCGCGGCAGGTTCAGCCACACCTGAAACAGCTCCACGGGGTTGGGGGCGTCGCGCTGACGCAGCGGGAACATCTCCGCGTGGACGATCCCCTCGCCGGCCGTCATCCACTGGACATCTCCGACCCCATAGCGGGCCGTCGCGCCCAGGGAGTCGCTGTGGTCGACGAAGCCCGAGCGCGTGATCGTCACGGTCTCGAAGCCGCGGTGCGGATGGCGCGGGAACCCGGGCACGACCCGTCCGTGATACATGGACCAGCCGTCACGGCGCGAAAAATCCATCCCCATCCGCCGCCCTGCCAGGGCCGCCGTGCCCGGCCCCATCCGCTCGTCGCCGCTTGGATAAGCGTCGAGGTGATAGGCGCAGAACAGAAACGGGTCCTCCGTCGACCATGGGAACGACAGTTGTTCGATCTTCACCGTGGGCTGCTCCATCGCGGCGGGTGTCTCGGGGGAGGCCGGGGCGCTGGGCCGGCGGGTAGGAGCGGCAGGCGCTGGATGACCGGCGGCGCTCCCGGGGTCTCGCCCGCACGCCGTGGCCGCGGCAGCCGCCGCGCCGGTGGCGAGAAAGTGTCGTCGGTGTATGGAGTCGGTCATGGGCGGACAGTGTACAGGCAGGGAGGCCTCTGCCCGAAGCGCAGCGCGTGGAAACGGACTATCCGCCGGGACGCCATGAGCGCCGCCGAGGCGTCCAGACGTGGGCGACCGCCGCGGCGACCCGGCGTGAGCCCCGCGCGAGGCGACCACCCACACGGCGCCATATGAAGGCGCCTCGGCGTCGGCCCGCCTTGACCTGGGCCGAAACGCCTGGCGAATCCTGGCGTCAACCATTCTGACCGGCTCCATCACGCCTCTGCGGGCCTTGGACTTCGAGGCTCTGCGCCCCTACGATGAGGGCCTTTGACGGCGTCGCTCCCGGATGCCGGTGGGGTCCGGGGCGCGAAGGTGACCCCATGACGAGTGACTCGAACGCCTGCCGGAGCGGGCTCAGCCGTGAAGCGGCGCTCGGTAGGCTGCACGCCTGGACCCAGGGGGAGTCGTTGAGGCGGCACGCCCGCGCGGTCGAGCTGGTGATGCGGGCGGCGGCTCACCGCTACGGTCGTGGGGCCGTCGACGAGGAGCTGTTCGGGCTGGCGGGGTTGCTGCATGACGCCGACTATGAGGCGTGGCCGGGAGACCACCCGCGCCGCATCGAGGCCTGGCTCCGCGACCAGGGCGAAGGGCCGCTGGCCGACGCCGTGGCCGCGCACTATACGGGATGGGGCCGCCCGCGGGAGACCCTGTTGGCCAAAGCGCTGCTCGCCTGCGACGAGCTGACGGGGTTCGTCATGGCGTGCGCGATGATCCGGCCTCAGGGGATCACCACGCTGACCCCCAAGAGCGTGCGCAAAAAGCTCAAGAGCAAGCGCTTTGCGGCTGGGGTCGAGCGTCACGAGGTGCGCACCGGCGCGCAGGAGCTTGGCGTGGAGCTGGGTGACCACATCGCGTTCATCATCGAGGTGCTGCGGGAGCACGCGCAGGAGCTCCAGTTGCTCGGCACCGAAGCCTGAGCGGGGTGCAAGCGGCGCGCAGGCGGGGGTGCAAGCGGGCGCAGGTGGGCCAGACGGGCCGCGTCACCGAGCCTCCCGCTGACCTGCGGTGGGTCCGCCGGGAGCCTCGGGCGCGTCGCGGCCTGTCACATGGGGGGCGGCGAAGATCGGGACAGGATGGAGCTCCTACAGGCCCGCGCGGAGGTGCGCGCGGCCCCGCGGCCCGCTGGCGGGACCCTGCGACGAGCGTCGGCACCAAGGAGCTATGCCCGGGGTGTTGACTCGGGTATAAGGCCGCCCATGCGAGTTGGACTGTGCGGCTATCCGGGTTCTGGCAAATCCACTGTTTTCGCGGCGCTTGCGCCTGACGCCGCGGGCTCCAAGGCGGGGGTGAGCTACGGCAACATCAAGGTCCCCGACGCCCGCGTGGACCGATTGACCGAGCTGTTTGGTCCGAAGAAGACGGTGTACGCGGAGATCACCTTCGTCGACGTGGGCGGCGCGGGGCGTGCCGACACCGGGGCGTTCCCGCCGGACGTGCTGCAACACATGCGCAACGTCGACGTCCTCGCCCACGTGGTGATGGCCTTCGACAACCCCATGATCGCGCGAGAGAGGGACCCCAGCCGGGACGTCAACCTGTTCAACGATGAGCTGAACCTCATCGACCTGGAGATCCTCGAGCGGCGCCTGACGCGCATGCGCAAAGAGGGGAAGAAGGGGCGCGAGGTGGACGTGACCCAGCGGTGCGTCGATCACCTGAGCGAGGGCGAAGCGCTGCGCACGCTGGGCCTGGATGACGACGACGTGGCGACGCTCCAGAACGTGCAGCTGCTGTCGATAAAGCCGGTCATCACGCTCTACAACCTGTCCGAAGACGGCTGGGACGATCCGACCAACGCCCCCCTGCGCCAGGTGACCACCGCCACCAACTCCCTCGACATGGCCATCTCCGCGCTCATCGAGTCGGAGATCGCCGAGATGGACGACGACGACCAGGCCGAGTTCCTGGAGTCCCTGGGGCTCGATGAGCCCGCCCGTAACGTCTTCGTGCGAAACGCGTATCGGTTGCTGGACCTGATCAGTTTTTTGACGGCTGGCCCCGACGAGTGCCGGGCCTGGCCGATCCGCCGTGGCCTCACCGCCCAAAGAGCCGCAGGGAAGGTCCACAGCGACATCGAGAGAGGGTTCATCCGAGCGGAGATCTACCGCCTCGAGCAGCTCGAAGAGTACGGCTCCGAGTCCGCGCTCAAGAGCGCCGGGAAGATGCGTCTAGAAGGTAAGACCTACGTGATGGTCGATGGCGACGTCGTCAACTACGGTTCAACGTATAGGTTCAACGTATAGGTTCAGCATCCATGAGCATTCCCAAAATCTATGCAATGAACTTTGCCAAGGTTTATCCGCTATACGTCGCAAAGGCAGAGCGAAAAGGCAGGACGAAAGCGGAAGTGGATGAAATCATTCGATGGCTTACTGGGTATGAGCAGTCGGGACTTGAAGCACGCTTACAAGAGGAAACGGACTTTGAGAGTTTCTTTGACCAGTCACCGCGACTGAACCCCCTGCGGAAGAAGATCACGGGTGTCGTGTGTGGTGTTCGTGTTGAAGAGATTGAAGAAGAAACAATGCGAGAGATCCGGTACCTCGACAAGCTGATTGACGAGTTGGCCAAAGGGAAGCCAATGGTCAAGATTCTCAGAGATTGACGAGGGAAGAAACCGTCTGATTGCGGAAGAAGGATTTAAGAATGGTTTCCCTGTTCCAGCGGAAACTTGGTGACAAACGGGGAGAGTGATTTTGAAAGTCGTGGATTTACAGATGGTTACCAAGCAGATTACATTTCGGTTCAATGTGTAGAGTCTTTGGAACGAGGTGCAGGTCAATGGTCGATGGCCGCCCAGGGTTACGACGACCCACGCTGATCCTATTCCTGTCCGGTATCGTCCTGTTCAGCTGCCAGGACACGACATCGGACAGCGTTCCGATCGCCGACGGGGGAAATGCGTCCAGCGTCAACTCAGACACAGGCCCGACCCATACAGACACAGGCCCGACCCACACAGACACGGGTCTGGATGTTATGGCGAATCCACACTACCAGGACCCACTCGGAGACGAGCTCCTCAACGGGACATGCGCACCGGAGGGTGAAACCTTCACCTCCGTTTATTCCTGCGCCACAGTCCAGGGTCCGAGCCCAACCGAGCCGCCGGGCGCAGTCTCCCAGGTCACCCACAACCCAGCGATCCTAGAAGATCCCGACTATGACTGGGTCCTGGGCCAGCTCTCTGCCTGTAGCTGTACCTGCTGCCACACCGGCGCCGGCATTGGTACCTATAGATGGTCTTCAACATTCGAACCGGCGTGGACTGACTCGGCCGATTCAAAAGCATTAAACAGTCTCCAGAAGGACCCGCCGCCGCTCTCGCTATCGAGCGCCATCCCACCTGAAGAAAACAACGGCTTCTCCAGGTACGAAACGGGCCACCCGACCACAGACCCCGTGCGTTTTCGCGCCTTCATTCTACGAGAGCTGGCCCGCCGGAACGAATAAGCGGCGATGACCAGGCTAATCGGTGACAAAGGGGGATGCCCGCTTGTGAAAACCAGTAAGAACAGGTCGTTAGAGGCATGATTAAACATCGGTTCAACGTCTGAGCCATGAAAGTTGCGAGCCAAGGAAACTGATGAACGTTCCCACCTTATACGGCATCCATTACTCGCCATGGAGCCAACGGGCTCGGTGGGCGCTCGAGCATCACCGCATAGACTTCCAGTATCGGGAGCACACACCGCTCCTGGGCGAGTTTGCGCTCCGCCGCCACGGTCGCGCCGGAGGCATCCAAGGTCGCATCAGCGTTCCCATGCTCGTCCTCCCAGAGGAGGTGCTCTCCGACTCTTGGGACATCATCTGCTATGCCGATCGGGTCGGTACTGGAGCCTCTCTCCAAACAGATAAGAGCGAGGTAGCGAACTGGGCCCGTCGCCTTGAGCCCGCCTACGACGCCGCGCGACGCAGGGTCACTCGAAGAACACTCGAGAGTAGATCAGCGCTCACCGAAGCCGCAGCCGGCACTGTCCCCCGCTGTCTTGCGGGCCTGTCATGGCCAGCCGCTGCCATAGGCGCCCGTTTTATCGCCCGAAAGTATCGATTCGACCCCAAAGGTGCCGGCAACCAGGAGACCCTCGTCGAAGGTCTGGAGGCCATCAGAGAAGCCCTGGGCGACGGCCCTTTCATCTACGGGACCTTTAGCGCTGCAGACATGATGGCCGCCTCCCTCGTCACCGCCATCCAACCGCATACATCCCCCTCTTTGGGACCCGCCACACGAGCCGTCTGGACCGATGAGGAGCTCGCAGAACGGTTCTCTGATCTCGTCACTTGGCGAGATACGCTGCGGGCCCAATGAAAGTCCTCGTCACCGGTGCGGCCGGCTATGTGGGCGGGCACGTCATTCGCGAGTTGCTCGTTCATGGGCACACCGTACGCGGCACAGTGCGCGATCTCAGTGCCGAAGACAAAACCGGTTATCTCAATGCTCTGGGCGACATCGAGTTGGCTGCCGCGGACCTCACCGTGGATGCTGGCTGGGATGAGGCCGTAGCCGGCTGCGACGTGGTACTGCACACTGCCTCTCCGTTCTTCTTGAGCGACGACGAATCGAAGTTGGTGGAACCGGCGGTGGAGGGCACCCTCCGTGTGTTGAAGGCCGCATACCGAGCGGGAGTGAAGCGGGTGGTCTTGACCTCGTCAGCGGCGGCCATCGTCAACACCCCTGCCGAGCGCTACACCGAAGACCAATGGTCCGATGTGGACGCCTGCTCTCCCTATCCCAAGAGCAAGACACTGGCAGAGAGAGCTGCCTGGGACTTCGTAGAGGACAAAGAGATGGAGTTGGTCAGCTGCAATCCGTGCCTGGTGCTCGGTCCAATACAGAGTGACCGACTTTCGCTTTCGGTGAAGGTGGTGGAGCGACTCTTGGGCCGTATGCTCCCCGCCGTGCCCCATCTCGGGTTTTCCATCGTCGATGTGCGTGACGTGGCCATCGCCCATCGCCTGGCCATGGAGATTCCTGAGGCCGCCGGTCAACGTTACCTCCTGATGTCCGGGCATCTCTGGATGAAAGAGATGTCTGCACTCTTGAAGGAGCGCTTTGGCCACCAGGGCTTTCGCCCACCCACCATGGGGCTGCCTTACCCCATTCTGTGGTTAGCGGCCCGCTTCGACGCCGGAGCACGCTCCATTCTGCCCGACGTGGGCAAGCACAAAATCCTCGATGCCACCAAGGCCCGCACCGAGCTCGGCTGGACCCCACGACCGGTGCAGGACTCGGTGCTGGACACGGGCCAAAGCCTCGTGGACCGGGGCATCCTCAAGCCTTGATCGCGCCCTTGCCTCGCAGGCGGCACCTGGCCCCCCGTGTTCGTGCCTTCACCGATCACGCCGTAGAGACCATGGGCGATGCCACACCCTGACCACCCGAACGAAGAAGCCCATATCCGAGTCCGAGAATGGAAGTGTCCGAGAAAAACGGGGACACCTGCGGGCACAGGGTTCAGGAAGTGGCGTGATTGCAACGGCTTACGGAACGCGTCACACTACGGTTCAACGTCTGAGTCATTGGGATACCAAGCAATGTCGGTATGGGAAGATCATGTTTTTCCGCACGGTGGGTTGGATGCCCTGGCACCAGGCCTTTGGCAGGTGACCGGCAGCCTGACGAGAAACCCGCTGCCCAGGAACATGCAGGTCTGGCGAGCACCCAGTGGTGGGCTGCTCGTACACAGCGTCATCTGCCTGGACGCCGAGGGCATGGCCGCGCTCGATGCCCTGGGACCGGTGCAGTGGATTGTCGTTACATGTCCGATGCACCGTGCGGATGCGCTGCCGTACCGTCAGCGCTATCCAGACGCGCAGCTTCTGTGT
>JAAZYN010000139.1 GCA_014239625.1 Myxococcales bacterium
CGCTGCGGATCCGCCGGTTGCAGCCGAAGGGCCATGAAACATCCGGGTTAAAACGTCACCGCCGCGGTCACCGCGTCGTGGCACCAGCGCGCGACCGAAAAATGGCTCGGACTCCACGCCAACACTTCGAACACGTAGGCGTAACGCTCGCCGATGCTGTACCTGTAACGTAACGTCGTCTTACCGTCCGCTGTGGACACTCCGCGCGCCGACCACCGATAGCCGGGCCGGTCGTTGTACCTCTTCGGCTCGAACCACAGCACCTTCAGCTCGGCCACCGGCAGCGCCGCCAGCGCAGCCTTGGCGGCGGGCTCCAGCTCGCGATAGAGCACCATCTCTTTTTCACGCTTGGTCATCACCAGCGCGCCGCGGCAACCATCCGGCCCCGCCCAGGCGACCGTAGCGTCCGGATGCACCGCTCGGATCGCGTCGATGTCGGCGAGCTGCCGAAACTGTTCGGGGTCGAACTCGACGGACCACCGCCCTTCCTTGTCCGCGATGCGGACCTTCTCCGGTTTATGCATGCGAGTAGCCGGGACAACGGCTGGCGCTGCGATAGACGCGCTCTCGCTCACGGTCACTGGGCGGTCTAGAACATGCCTGACTGGGGGTGCCCGGCGCAGGTGTGCCCGCTTGTCGTCGGCATCGCTTTGTCGTGAACAGGACATAACAGCGAGCGCGGCGCCCACGATGAGCGACACGAGAACGTAGAGCCTCATACGGCGAGAGAGTACACGGCCAGACGGATCACCAAAACCATTCGCTTGGAGCCGCGGTGAGCCTCGTCTGCCGATGTTGCAGGGCAGCCCGAGGCAGGGTGGGATCCACGGAAGTAGGTTCGTCAGAGGTTACGGAACCAAACGAACGGTTTTGGCAACCCGTCCAGCCGTGCTGCGTGTGGTTCTTGGTCGCTGAGCGATCCAAGAGCCCTGAACAGGCTGGGCGTATGATGGACGCCCCGAGAGAAGACCCGGCCACCGCCGACCGGTTGAACGAATGTCTTGACCGAGTCCTCTCTCAAGGTTCTTTCTCGACGGGCACCAGGAAGGCATCTAAGGCCATGAACATACTCATGACTCATGACTCCACGGTGGTGCGTTCTCGTCACGCTAAGTCATACGCGCCCGCACCATTTTTGGTCTGCGGAGCGCCGAGAAAACATCTAAAAACTGAGACCGGATGGTCGCGTAAGCCCGAAAATAGCCATCAAGCGAGTCTCCTCGGAGGCCATCGCCGCGGCCTGTTCGACCTCCGCGTGGTCATGACCTACCAAGTGACACAGCCCGTGAGCGAACAGGAACGTCAACTCGCTCTCCAGGTCCCATCCGTGTTCGTTGGCCTGCCGGCCCGCAGTCTCAGTGCTGATCACGACGTCCCCGAGGGGCAGCGAGAGCCCCTCGGGCGCCATGATCTGGGGGCTGTCAGCCTCATCCAGGGCGAAGCTCAGAACGTCGGTAGGCTTGTCTTGGTGTCGCCACTGCGCGTTCAGCTGACGGATCCTGCGGTCATCGCACAGCAGCACCGACACTGGACGCTGTCCCAACAGGCCCACCATCGCGTCGCAGCGCGCCCCGAAGCGCTCGCGCTCGTCGTCGCCCAGCAGGCCGTCGGGCTCACACGCAACGTCGGTGAAGCTCATGCCTCGACCGCGGCCTTGCCCTGAGCGCCGGCGCGTGGGGATGGCGCTGCTCGGCGCTTGTCGTCTCGATCGTAAGCGTTGATGATCCGGCTTACGAGCTCGTGCCGCACGACATCCTCCGATGTGAAGTGACAAAGCGAGATCCCATCGACACCGCGCAGCACCCGCTGTGCATGCACCAAGCCGCTGCGGTGAGGCTTGTCCAGATCCGTCTGGGTCACATCTCCCGTGACCACCGCCTTCGAGTTGAACCCGAGTCGGGTGAGGAACATGCGCATCTGCTCGCGAGTCGTGTTCTGCGCCTCGTCCAAGACGACGAACGCGTCGTTGAGGGTTCGCCCGCGCATAAACGCAAGCGGCGCGACCTCGATGGCGTTATCCGCCATCAGTCGCTGCACCCTCCCCAACTCCAACATGTCGTAGAGGGCGTCATACAGCGGTCGCAGGTAGGGGTTCACCTTCTCCGCCATGTCGCCTGGCAGGAAGCCCAAGCGCTCGCCCGCCTCCACTGCCGGCCGCGTCAGGATGATTCGCTTGACCTCTTTGCCGACCAACGCAGCGACGGCCATCGCCATCGCAAGGTACGTCTTCCCAGTCCCCGCCGGGCCAATGCCGAAGGTGAGGTCGTGACGTCGGATGGCATCGATGTAGAACTTCTGACTCAGGTTCTTGGGGGAGATCTGGCGACGCCCACTGGTCACGAACACCGTGTCGAGAAACACGCCGGCCAGGGTCTGGCCCTTTCCGGCGGCCACGACCCGAATCCCGCGTTGAATATCAGGGGGGTACAGGGGAAACCCCCGGACCACCAGATCGTAGAACTGGGTCAGCACGTCGGCCGCGACCCCGGCGTCATGCGGAGCCCCTCTCACGCGGAGCGTGTTGCCTCGCGCGGTGATCTCCACCGACAACGTCTGCGCGATACGCTGAAGATGCTGATCATTGGCGCCACACAGAGCGATGAAGGCGTCTTGGTGGTCAAAGGTCAGGGTGGTTTCGAGATCGCTCACTTGGCTCCCGGCTGGTCGAGGACCGAGCCGCGCCTGCGGTCGACGATGACGCCACGCACCGGCCCCCCATCGCCGAGCTTCTTACCCGTCACGCCGGGCGCCAGGCTGATGTGAGTGACTCCCGGCGCGCCCTGCTTGGGTGTCACGGCGGCGCCATCCCTCCACCCTCCCGTCTTGGGCTCGAAGACGCCTTCGTACACTATGGCCTGGCGGTCGAACAGCATGGTGACTCGGGCTCTGTCGGGCATGTCGGTGTCCAACTGGATACTCTCGATGTGACCGACCCGGTTGCCGCTGAGCATGATCGGCGAGCTCTTCGCGAGCCCCGTGACGTCATTGAAGACACCGTACACCCCATAGGACTTCAATTCATCGACACCTTCAACCGGAGGACCGCCGCGCTCGCCGGAGGGAGCCGGCGGTGCGTCGCTGTCGCCACGCGCCGACAGGGCGTAGCCATCAGCCCGCCGGACGTAACGCAGCGCGCCCATGGACGCCTCCGTAGCGCCTGCGAGCAGCCTCGCGTTGACTAGATCTGCCAAGGTCTCCGGGTACTCCTGCTTTTGCACATGGTAGATCTCCAACGCCACCCTGACCTGCGCCAGATGCGCAGCCTGCACCTGGCTCAAGATCGACGCTGAGCCGGCGGTGCGATCCAGCGCCAACACCTCGGGGTTGGCCGCCAGCCACTGCCCGCCGAAGCCGATGAGCACCAGGATCAACGCGGAGGTGACCCACGTGACCAGCCTGGTCAGCGCTGAGCGCTTCGGAGGGCGCTCGCCGGGCCCCTCATGCGTCACGATCTCGAGCAGAAAACCGTCCAGAAGCTCTCGTATGCCACGATACGTTTCGTGCATTCCAAGGCCGGTGGCGCGCGCGATCTGCTCCACCGTCTTCTTACCGTTGATGTGGAAGAAGACAACGCGGGCGCTTCCGCTCAACTCGGGCAGCGGCTCCTCGTCCTCCGGGTTGGGGTCCACATAGCCCAGCAACTCGGCCAATACCGAAGACTCCTTCGTGTAGACCGCCCGCTGCGATCCGACTCGCCGACGCAGCTCGGGCCACTCGCCCCCCCTGCGCTCAGCCTCCTTGAGCACGTAGCTGATGGGAAGCTGAGTCACGAAATCCGAGATCTGTGGCCGCTCCTCTTTGAACTCGATCTCGAGCGCATCACGCGAGAACAGAGGAAACAACAGGTCGGTCAAGTGGAGGTCCGCGTAGCGCTTGGCGAGGTCCTCGGAGCACAGATTTTTGCTCACCAGGTACTCGTCGAGGGGCACTTGCAGCAGCGCGCTCTTGGCGCGGGCATTCGCCACGTCGTTCATACTGACCCGGCCACTCTCCACCAGGTAGTCGGCCACCAGATACTGCCGCTCGTCCTGTTTGAGCTCGACCAGGACGACCCCGCCTTTGCGCAGGTGGATTCGAGTCACGACGCTGCCCGATGTGACCTCCAGCACGCCCGTCCGCTGATTGTCGAGCATCGCGGCGAGGACCCGTTTGAGGGTCCAGGTCTCCAGCTGCTGGTCGGGCACTAGGAGATCCCTCCCGGGCCGTTTCTCTTCTTGGCGAAGGCGGGGCGGGCCCGGGTCGCGTGCGCGTCGAAGAGGGCGATCAGGTAGGCGATGAACGCCACCGTCCCGAAGAAAAACATGCGCCCCGATCCGACCGCTGCGGGCTGCCGGGGATCCAGGATGAGCTGGTGCAAGCCCAGCCCGACGAAGAGGCTGGCGAACACCAGCGTCATGAACACCACACCCCGGACCGGTGCGCCGCGCAGCAGCTGCCCGAAGCCCGGGAGGAACCAGGTGACGAGCCGCTGGTTCCGCGACCGTTTGATAGCGCCTTGCTGGATGGTCTGGTCGCGGGTCCAGGTCTCCTTGGCGTCCGAGATCCCGCGGTGGACGTCGGCCTGGACGCACGCGCTGCAGACCGAGGCGCCACGGTGGGCGTCCACCCGGGTCCCCGGATCCGCCACCCCGAAGCAGACCGCGCAATGACGGCTCACCCGCACCAGCCGCCCCGCGAGCAACAGCAGAAACACCAACACCGCCGCTCCAGCCGCGGTTGCTCCGACCAGCTGAGGGCCCATTCGCCCCGTCAGCGCTTCGGCAAACGGGAGCAGCAGACTGTCTGCGGGCGCGTCCTCGGCCATCACGGCGTCGCGCAGCTCAGCGGCTGACCAGCGCGGCTCCATCAGATGACGGTTGCCCAGGTTCGCCATCTGGCACCGCGCCAAATTGTTGTTGCGCGCGACGTCGGCAGAGAAGCGCGCGACCTCCGCACCATCGAGCGCCGCCGCCTTCGACGCGTGATGGTCCGCCTGGGCGTCGAGTGACAGCTGCCTCAGCAGCACCATCGCGTTGTAGTGAGCGGCCACAGACGTGTCGTCGAGTGTGGCCGCCTCTCTGAATCGATCGATCGCCTTGCTCAGCCGCGCGTCGAACGTGTCCTGGGCGCCAGGCTCTTCTCGCAAGACACTGTCGCATCCGGTCAGCGCCTCCAGGTACTGGATGGTGCCCAGCAGGATCTGCGACTCGGCTCGGTTCTGTACTTTCAACGCCGCTTGGAGACGCTTGTTCACCTTCGAAAACGACCCGCCGTCGGCCGCCTGAGACCGCTTGTCCTGAAGCGCCAGGGTATAATGCGCGGCGAAGCGCACGGTGCTCGTGCGCGCGGCCTCCTCCAGGCGGCGCCTGTCCGCCGCCGAGCACATGCTCCGACTGCAGCGCTCCAGCGCAGCCTGAGGCGTACCCGCATACCGCACGGCCCTCACGCTGTAAGATGTCAAGTAGGGGACCGCCGCCAAGGCCGCCAACAACACGATCGTGACGACGCGCTCCAGCGCCTGCTGGTAGAGCGCCGCGCCAAGGAGCCATAGGATCACCGCGCTGAGCAGACCCAGACCCAGGAGAAACGGGGCCACGAGGATCGTGAAGAGCAACACGGTCCCATGCAGGCGCGTCACCCCCGCGGGGAGCATGCGGGTGACGTCGTGAGCCCAGGGCGCTCGGTAGCGTACGACCATCGCCAAGGCGAAGGCCAACAGGAGCAGGATGAGGATATGCAGCAGCGCGCTGGCCGTGTTTCCCATCAGGGCGAAGGTCGCACCCAGATCGTCGGGGAGCGTCTCGAGCGCACCTCGCATGGCCTTGAGCTGATCGCTCACCCCGAAGGGGGCAGCGGAGAACAACAACGACGCCTCTTCGAAACGCGCGGCGGCCATATCCGGAGAGAGGCTGCCCGACGCCGCTGCCAGCTTTACCGCCGCCGCGGCGTTATCCTCCCCGAGGGCCTCCTGGGCGGCTTGCAGCAGCGCCGCCGACAGCTCGTAGGCGTTGGGCAGGCCAAGATCGGTGCGGACACCGACGAGATATCGGGTCTGCCCAACCGCCTCCTCCCAGGCGTGGTTGTCGAGCGCGTGGCGAGCCTCGGACCAAGCGGCCTTCAGCCGCTGGTACTGAGTCATGTCCAGCAACGCCTCAGCGCTCGCGCTGGGCCCGCTCAAGGCCACCAGCAGGAGGGCGAAGAGAAAGCGTCGCGGGGTTGGAGAGAAAGCCCTCCCCGGCCTCAACACCCTGCCTCCCAGGTTGACGGTCGCTCCGGTACCGAACATCGACTCGAAGGTAACCCGGCACCGAGCGGCTTGCAACGCACGCGCCCGCCACTTGACCCGCTCGGTTTCCGCCTTCATCGTCGCCAACCATGGAAACATATTCACGTAGGTTGCCCGTTACCCAGGCGTGATTCGCTCTACCGCCATCGTCGCGCTGCTGGCAAACGCCCTGCTGTCCGCCCCCCTCACTTGGGCTGCCGAGCCTACGCCCGCTGTCGTACAGCTGGGCATCGACGTCCTGCTGGCCGAGCAGATCGACCTCGTGAAGGACAAGCGCATCGGGCTCATCACCAACGCCTCCGGAGTTGATGGCCGCCTGCGCTTGAGCGCGGACCGCCTCCACGCCGACAAGCGCGTCACTCTCGTGCGATTGTTCGCCCCCGAACACGGGATCCGCGGCGCGGCCCCGGCTGGCAGGACCGTCGACGACATGCGGGACTCCGGCACGGGCCTGCCGGTGGTCAGCCTGTTCGGCAAACACAAGGAGCCGCCGCCACAGTCGCTGGAGGGGTTGGACGCCCTGGTGTTCGACATCCAAGACATCGGGTCGCGGACGTACACGTACACGACCACCATGGCCCGCTCCATGCGCGCTGCGCGCAAGGCGGGGATCCCGTTTATCGTCCTGGACCGGCCCAACCCTCTTGGCGGCGAGCTGTTCGAAGGGCCGATGCTCGACAAGCGCCGCTACTCCTTCGTGGGATATGGCCCCGTCCCCGTCAGCCACGGCCTCACCGTTGGCGAGCTCGCGGGCTACTACAACGTCTTCCGGAATATCCGGTGTGAGCTCATCGTGGTGAAGATGAAGGGTTGGCGACGCAGCATGACGTGGCAGGACACCGGGCTGCAGTTCATCATGACCTCACCCGGGATCCCGCACGCCCGCAACGCGCACCTATACATCGCCACAGGGATGATCGGCGGCGTGACGCGCAACCTTAACGAGGGGGTCGGCACGACGCTCCCCTTCGAGCTGATCGGCGCCGAGTGGCTCGACGCGCCCCGGCTGCGGGCGGAGCTGGAGAAGGCTCAGCTCCCAGGGGTTCGATTTCGCGACGTGACCTATCGGCCCCACTACCACCGACACAAGAACCGCACCCTCCACGGTGTCCAGCTGCTGCCCTATGACTGGCTCGCGTTCCGACCGCTGCGGACGGCACTGACCATCCTGACCACGATCCTGAAAATGCACCCCGGGCGCGTGCGCGTTCGCAGCAAGAGGTACTTCGCGCGAATTTGGGGCAACGACAGCATCCTGGGCGCCGTGATGTCGGGGGCCAGCGCCGCTCAGATAGAGCGTTCCTGGCTGGTAGACACGCTCACCTACACCCTCCTCCGCCAGCCCTTCCTGTTGTATCACCAGTGACCTGTATGACGACTTCGCAGCACACGACCTCGCTCGTTTGGCCCCTGCCTGCGTTCCTCGGGCTTGAGTTGACCCACACCAGTCCTGCGCCCTCGCGCCTTGGTCGGCAACACACCTCGGCGGTTTGGAAGCCGCGTACTTTCCGCACAGGGGG
>JAAZYN010000013.1:0-3997 GCA_014239625.1 Myxococcales bacterium
GCCTCGAACCGGGTGGCCGCTGCCCCGACGGGTCCGGAGACGGTCTCTCGCAGGATCTCTTCGGTGGGCGGGGGGGCTTCGCCGGACGCGGCTAAGGACAGATGCAGGTGCCATCGGACCCGGGCCTCGGCGAGCTCGCTCTGTGCGGTCCCCAGCCCGACCCGGACGGACTCGGCCACGCGAGCCTCTGCCCGCCCGAGGCGCCGGACGAACATGCGGTGCTCCAGGGCCAACGCTCGGCTAAAGCTTCCGGACACCGCCAACACCGCCCCGATCCGCGCTGACAGGAGCTCTGATTCGTGGGTCGAGGCCCGTCGCGGATCGGGGCCGTCGGGTCCCGCGTCGCGTAGCGCCCGAGCGCGGCCATCCAAGGCCCCATGTATATCAGCTGCGGCCTGGTCGATGGCGTCGCCCGCGCGTTGTTCAGCCGCCGCGAAGACCTCGTGGACCGCGCGGCGGGCCGTGGACGCGGCCGCCTCGAGCTGCACCTGAGCGCCCTCGAACGCCGCCGTGGCTTCAGCGGCCAGGCTCTGCTGCGCGTCTTTCATGGCTCGACTTTAACACCTGCGCGTGATCTGGCACCCGCTGCAGGGTGCGCTCGGTGATGTCCAGCCTCACCGCGCCGACCCCGCGGACGCGGAACCCGATCCGGACGGGCAGCCGGAGGCCGCCCCGCTCCCAGAAGACGCGGGCTCTGGTGACCTTGCCGCGGCGTCGGGAGGGCGGCCGGCCGTGGGCGAGCTGGTCGGTGGGGTACCACCGCACGAAGGTGGCGCGGCTGTCCACAGCCGGGATGTCGCCCAGGGGGGTGTCGAGGGTGACGAGCCTGACGGCCCGCAGGCGCATCCTGAGGTACCTGCTGAGGGTGACGACGGCGAAGGAGCGGCGCTCCGGCGGGGTCATCGGGTGGGCCATGACCGGCACCATCCAGCTCAGCGGGTCCTGGGGTGGCCCCTCGACCCAGCGCCATCGACGCCAGCGGCGTGTGCGCGTGACGGTGTCGATGCGAACGCGGCCGTCGCCGAAGCCCAGCCGGGCGCTCCATCGCCGGCCTCCGCGGACGGCTTCATAGGTGCTGCTGATCGGCGTCAGCGTGCGGGCATCCATGGTGGACTTCAGGGTCGCGCGGATCGTGATGAGGTGGTCGAGCGCCGTGGAGCCTGTCGCGGAGACCTCGAGGGTACGGATGGGCCGTCCCTCGGAGTCGACCGTGACTTCACTCAGGGTGGCGAGCACCTCGCCCACGTGGGTGCCCATGACCTGGGCGACGTACCTGACCCGCGCCCGGGTGTCGGCGGGCAAGGAGCCGGGCGCCGAGGCGACCGCGCGCGCGGTCCGGCCGAAGTGCGGCGGGGGGCCGCTGCCGGGCGACACCAGCGCGATCGCGAGGGCGGCCTGAATCGCTGAGCTCGAGGCGATCACCACACCGGAAGTCTGTCGGATGGGGCTCGTTAGGGCAATGGACTGGAAACGACCGTCACAGGCTGTATGCTCTGCCGACCTTCATCCACTGTCGACGCCGAGAATCTATGCGCCACATCGCTCTTCGTCTCACGCTGTGTCTGTCCCTTGCCGCTGCGAGCGCGTGCCCCGGGCCCGAGCCCCAACCCGACGCGACAGCTGACGTGGAGACCGACACGCTCCCCGGGGGGCGGACGTTTCTGATGGGTGGGCTGGCGCAGACGTATGATTTTACGGTGCCCCGTCGCTGGGTCATCAGCGCCGAGCGGCTGATGGTCCCTGCCCCGGCGACGCCCGACGCGGGTGTGGCGGACGCCGCAGCGGACGGCGGCGCTGATGACGCCGGTGACGACGGCCCCACCGAGCTGACCGAGGCCGTGGTCGTTCCGCTCTATCATCTGGGGATCCCCTGGGACGAGTTCGACAGCGTGTCGGTCTCGTCGCTCCCCGGGCCCTGGGTCAAGGCGATCAACGAAGCCAAGGTGGTGGCGGCGGAGACCGGAAAGCCGATCGCGCTGGCGCTCTCACCGACCTCGCTGGAGTGGGACAACCTGGCCCCCAGAGCGAGTGACAACGGCACGGGTGGGTTGCAGATCCAGGAGAACTGGCTGCTGAGCTACTGCCACGACCCCTCTCAGGATAGCGACCCGGCCCAGTGGCGAGACGCGTACGTGCGATACGTGCAGTGGGTGACCGGACAGTTCGACCCGCAGTACGTCTTCTTGGCCCACCGCATCAATCGCTATGACGAGCGATGCTCCGAGGCCAACCCTGGAGCGTACGCCGCCATCGCGGAGTTCGTGACCGCCGCGCACGACAAGCTCAAGGCGTCGAGCGACGCACCGACCACCGTCGTGACCGTGGACGTCGAGGACCTCTATGGCTACACGGTGGACGGCAAAAAGCCCGGTCGGTGCGTGACCGAGTCACCGCAAGAGTGCTTCGAGCAGCGAAAAACGTTGTTGGACGCCTTCACCGCCGACCGTCTGGGGTTGGAGAGCTATCCTGGCAACGTTCTACGCTTCATTCAGTCGATCCCCACCGATTGGCTGGACCGTGTCGCGAGCTACCGGACGGACATGGACCCGCTGATCGCCGGGACCGGGCTCGGATCGGAGCGCATCGAGACCTCCGGGAACGTCTGCGTGCCCCTGCTGGAGTCCGACCAGGCCCTTCAACTGAGCTGGTTGGACCAGGTGTTTGGTGTGGCCACCGCGCACTCCATGGAGCTGGTCGTGTGGTCGTCGCCGCTCGATCAGCTCGACGCGCGAATCGTCGCGCCGTGTCAATGCTCGGGAGACTTCGAGACGTGTGAGCATCTGTCCCAGCTGGGGAGCAAGTCCAACCAGGTCAGGCTTAGCCTGATCGACGGGCTCTACACCTTTGACGGGGAGCAGCGCGAGGCTGGGCGCGTGTGGGTGGAGCAGCTCTCCAGCCCGTGACGCCCTCGTCGAGGCGGTCCTAGCCCGCATTTCTCACCAGACTCTGAGCGACGCGCCGGGAGGCTCGAGTGATTTCGCGGTGGCGCGGACCGGAAGCCGCTGAAGGTGTATCGGGCATACTGCAAAGCGGCTGGAGGGAGCACGCCGCGAAAGCGCCGAGGATCCCAAGCATGAGCCAGAGTCTGGTGAGAAATGCGGGCTAGGATGCGCCGCCGCGCACCGGCCCGCCCACTGCCGTCACATCGTTGAGCAATGCCACCGATGTCGCGGTCGGAGATCGCCACACCTGCGCCGCGACGGTTCGAGGTGTTCGTTGCTGGGGCGCAATCGGCACACACCTCGGCGATGGCGGCATGACCCAGGACTCGCGCGGTCGGCACGGTGATGGAGCCCGGATTTCAGGTTCAACGGCTCGCCACCTGCGGCCCGTCGCAGTGACCGGCGCCCCGGCATCCGCTCGCATCTTTGGCTGGAAGATGGAGTACACCCCGTTCATGTGCGCGACGGACGGGAAAAACCCCGTGTGCTGGGGCGGAGTCGAGGAGCCGAGACCGGTGGAACTCCCCGCGGCGGTGACCGACGTGGCCCTCAGCAGCTCACATGGCTGCGCGCTTCTGTCCGACGGGCGTGTCGCCTGCTGGGGCGACAACTCCAGCGGCGCTGTCGGAGACCTCCGCACGGGACCCCACAGTGGAGGGTGCTATGCCTCGCGTTCGCGCCGTCCCGTCAGCTTCACGGCGCCCGACCATCTCACACCCGTCATCGTCCCACGCCTCATCGGCGTGACGGCTCTCGCCGTCCGGCGCGACGCGAGCTGCGCGGTGGACGCCTCTGGGCGGGCAAAGTGCTGGGGCGAATTCGGCTGGCGCTGGGACTGCACCCAGGCGGCACAAGCCATCGCGGGGGCCACCGGACTTGTGAGGCTCGCCGCGGGTCGACGGCATTTCTGCGGCCTCCGTGGCGACGGTTCGGTCGTCTGCTGGGACGACAGCGACGCACCCCTAGCCCGGATAATTCATGGCCCGTCGGCTGCAACCGGCGGATCCGCAGCGCTGACGGGTGCGACCTCCCTGCGGCGGGCTCGACGTACGTGC